>NZ_JADBUB010000084.1:0-6352 GCF_020245865.1 Microcystis sp. M169S2 | reverse complement strand
CCAGCGTTTGGCCAAGGCCTCGGCCTCGGATTTCACATCTGGCCAGTCCGCGCAGTAATCATGGCCAGCAGCGGTCCCGCCTGGTTTGATGCGGGCGGACCAGAAGGCGACGTTCTGCCCAAGTCCGGATTGGCGTGAATGGCGTCTTCCACATAAAGATCAATGCCGAGCTTCCAGCCGCGTGCAATCCAATTGCATCCTTGAACGCTTCCGCCACACCCTGCTTGATGAGCATTTCCGGGTCGAGGGACGCCGCACCTGGTTTGAAAGCATTGAGGAGATGCAGGCGGTGCTCAATGAATACCTTGAGGGCTACAACACTAAGCGGCCCCATCAGGGGCGCGGCATGAATGGGCGAACGCCCATCCGCGCCGTTACCGAGGGCATGCCGAAAACCACCAACACGGAGGTGACCAGCCAGACAAAAACTGTCAGACTCAAAGCCGCCTGATGCCTGCTTCAAATGCGGTCTCTGTCAGGGGGTATCGTAGGTGTAGACATTGCACAAGATCGACCAGCGGAAAGCAGGTATGGGAAATAAAATCTGATTGGGCATTGTAAACCACGGAACCTAGGGGCGGTAGCCCAACATAACGCTTTGAGGGCTAGCCTGACCGGTTGTATATCCCCAAAAGACTATCTTCATATTCATTGATAATGATATCGTGCTGAAACCGTGTTCGAAGGTCTTGCAGTGCTTTACGGGAGGCTGTGGCTAATGCTCGCTCAGAAAAACAAATACGCGAAGATTATTGATCAAAACCGGGAGCTGCTTGATCCACAGGTTTCGGTTCTTGAGGCGGGTTCTGGCGATGCGGGTATCGCACGCTTCCTTAATCGGAGGGTTGTGTGCCTCGATACAAGCTTTCCAGACGGTCTGAATGAGTGGGTAGAGCCCAAACCGGGCAGTCTTCTTGAAATGCCCTTTGGGGACCAAGCATTCGATGTCGTTGTTTGCGTCGATGTCTTACATCGTCTTGGATATATGGAAAGAGCGCGAGCCATCTCCGAACTCATTCGCGTTGCCCGCCAGAAAATCATCATTTCATGTCCCTGTGGAAGCGTAGCAACGATGGGCGAGCGGAGCTTGGTTGGATTATTCAAGAAATTTAGCATCGGCATCCCCCCTTGGTTAGCCGCCCATGCGGTCAACGGATTGCCTGAAGTGGAGGACATGGTAGAAATAATCATCAATACTGGCTATCAATTGTCATTCTATGGAAATGAATCCATAAATCAACATTATGGAGCAATTCTATTGGACCAATTTTTTGAGTTCAGTCAGAGGGTGCATAGCCTTACTGAATCGCGTTCACCCTACGAAAGCCCGATCATGCCTTCGTCTTGGGATATGTTCTACAGCTTCATTTTTGTTCTTCGTAAAGATAGCATCCCTTCAGTCGCCCCTGCGGTTAAGAGGTCGCCGGTAAATCGTTCAGCCAATGCGCCTTTTGAAGCGAAGCTATATGCTGTAGACCATGTCTACAGGTCTGCGGATCATCTGGGCTTAGTGACACCTATTTACGTCGGCCCTGGTGCCGACCAAGCTCCCCCTGGAACCATGACTGACATAACCGAGCGGACGCCAAGGCTGGATAACCGGCGCTGGTGTGAATTGACGGCTTTTCATAAGATATGGAGTGAGGGTCCTTATTCAGATGTCGTCGGTTTCTGCCACTATCGTCGTCTTTTTGACTTTCGCACGCCAGCAGGCGGTCACCGCCAGATAAATTATTCCAAAGAGGCCCTATTCAAATTGACAGGTGCTTTTTTTAACGAAGAATTATTCCGTAAGCTTCCGAAAAATGCCCTCATTTGCCCCCCGCCATTCCGGAGCAATACGTCTCTCTGGGAACAATATCATCGTGCCTGTTGCATCAACGATCTTGCGCACGTGGTAGGCTATCTGACCCGAAAACACCCGCACCTTGTTCCCTTCATAGCCAGTAGCTTGAAAGAAAAGGAGATTTTTTTCGCCAATTTGCTTGTGAGTCATTGGGAGATATTCGATGAGCTATGCGCATTTCTGTTTGATGTATTGCAGGATTTTGAAAAGGCCTACCCAACACTCCGCGCCAGTCAATATCAAAACAGGGAAATCGGCTTTTTGGCAGAACGCCTCTTTCATATCTGGATTCGTTTCAAGCAGCATGAGGGGCTTCAGTTAATTCACTATCCGATCGCCTATATCTCTGACCTGTGACAATGAGCTATACTAACTCCCCAAGGTATTGCGTGCGTTTTCCTAAAATCGAATGGTAGGACGATGGAAAAGAGCAAAAACATACTCGTAGTAGGCGCCGGTTTTTCGGGCGTTACTATCGCGCGGTGTCTAGCCGAAAAGGGCTATCAAGTTCACGTCATTGACCGTCGTTCACATGTTGCTGGTAATGCTCATGATTTCATCGGCCCTTACGGCATTCGCCAGCATATGTACGGTCCCCATTTGTTCCATACTTCCAACGCCAGGGTTGTTTCATTTCTTTCTCGGTTCACTCAATGGCTTCCATATGAGCATCGCGTGAAAGCGATGCTTAAGGATGGACGGTTGGTCACGCTTCCGGTCAATCAGGAAACACTTGCCATCGTGGGGGAGGAAAATGTCCTCGATGTTTTCTATCGCCCATATACGCGCAAGATGTGGGGGGTTGAATTGGATGAGCTTGACCCTTCAATCATCCAACGTGTTCCCATACGTAACGACATGAATGAGCTGTATTTCCCCAATGATACCTTTCAGGCGCTTCCTGCATTAGGGTATACAAGACTTGTTGAGAACATCCTTGATCATTCATCCATTCAGGTGACACTTGACTGTAGTCATGAAAAATCCATGAACGTCGACTACACCCACATATTCAACTCCATGTCCCCGGATGAGTATTTCGACTTTGAGCTTGGTATTCTTCCCTATCGGTCGATCAAGTTTGAAACTCATGCCTTACCTGTGCCCAGAGTTTTCCCTGTCGCGACAGTCAACTTCACCCATGATGAAAAGTATACTCGTGTCACTGAATGGAAAAATCTACCTGGACATGGTGACCACCCGTCCCACACCATTCTAACCTTCGAGATTCCCTGCGATTTCCCTGAAAACAACTTCGAGCGGTTTTATCCGGTTAAAGATATAGAACGAAAAAATAGGGCCATCTATGATAGTTATCGGGCCATGGTCCCTGGGAACATGACGTTCATCGGACGCTGCGGCTTATATGCGTATCTGGATATGCACCAGGCGATAAATTCTGCTTTGGTTTGCGTGGATGAGTTTCTTGCGGTAATCTCGCATGGTAATGTCTAGAAGGTTTTGATTTGCTAATCGCCGGACAGTGGTTATGGATCGAAGTATACACTAATTGTGAGGGTCTGCACGCCCGGTCGCGGTCGCGGAGCGACTTTCGAGCGTATTTGAGGTGGTTGCAACATAAGCGTCAAACACGAGATATCACTACAATGACCATGAAAGATACGGTAGCGCGACGTGACCTGTTGTTGCTGATACGTGCCTGTAAGTTATCAAATGCCAGCACCACCTGCGAGGTCATCGGCTATTCCCAAGAGCACTTTTAGTCTAACGATACGATTCGATAATTACGCAAACCTGTTGATGTTTTGATACGAAGGAGTCGTATCGATATGCCAAACCGCGCTCTGAAATGAACTCTTGAAAGGCGGCGAACTCATGATAACGCCATCCGGGATAATTGAAATATTCATCGAAGATAATCACTGTACCCGGCACAATGAGGGGTGCCAAAAATTCAAATACCATCTTAGTGGATGAATAAAGATCACAATCAATATGAAGCAATGATATTTTGCGTCCGTTTACTGTTTTCAAAAACTTCGGAATTGTCTCTGAAAATAGCCCTACTATTAACTCCACATTGTCACGTACCTTTGGAATTTGCTGAGCGAAAGCGCCCTGTTGAAAGCCCGTTCGCCACGCTTCTGGCAGCCCTGCAAAAGAATCAAATCCATAGATTGTCTCGGCAGTTAAGCTTGCCATGTGGTTTATAGTGCGTCCAGAAGCCACGCCGAACTCTAAAACCATTCCGTCAAAAGACCTTAAGCCGATAGCGCGCTGCAACAGATCAAGGTCAGACCCAACGTTCTCCGCCACGAGCATTTTGTCCGTCAAATACTTTGCGGAATCGAAAGCGGCTAAAATTTGCGCCATTTGCACCACATCATAGGAATGCGCACTTCTTTTTCCTGCTACATGGTGGTTCACGTTTCTGACCAAAAGAGATACGAGCTGATTGATGTCCATTTCTTTGCTTCCTTTGTATAAATGCACGACTTTCTCGCAACGGTGTTCTGAACACCTACGATATTCCCCTGAAAGTGACCGCATGTGAAGCAGGCCTTAAGCGGCTTTGAGTTTGGCAGTTTTTGTCTGGCTGGTCACCTAAGCCGATGGAGTTCGGTTTCGGTCATTTCACCGGGTATTGAGAGATTGAGGGTCATGTGAGGCTCACTGGTGACATCGTTCTGGATATTCAGCGGAGTTTCTATCACGATTCAAGACTGTGACGTAACCGAACTGGGACTTTCGGAGTCAAACCAGAATGCGCGTGGCAGTATGGGTAATCTTGATCATATCTGCCCTCACAGCGATTCCCGGGGAAAAAGTGGCCATCCATTTGCTTTGGCCCAAA
The DNA here is from genome assembly GCF_020245865.1 of Microcystis sp. M169S2. Taxonomy (NCBI): domain Bacteria; kingdom Bacillati; phylum Cyanobacteriota; class Cyanophyceae; order Chroococcales; family Microcystaceae; genus Microcystis; species Microcystis sp. M169S2. Next base: position 1,691 of record NZ_JADBUB010000084.1, on the reverse strand, counting down.
GCGACAGATCCTTTATATCGTTGTGTTCAGAACTAAGTGGGTGATGGAGTTTCAACGGCGGAAAGGCTCCTTATAAACTGCAGAAAGAGCTCAGATGATACTGGTTCAGGAGGATGCATGACAAGCATGGCGCAGGCATGAAGTCAGTATTGGTGCTCGGCGGCGCTGGCTTTATCGGCAGCCATACCTGCAAGGCGCTGAAGCAGGCTGGGTATCTGCCGATCGTTGTTGATAATCTCGTTCATGGGCACATCGAGTCGGTTAGATGGGGACCCTTTGAAAAGGGTGATATCTCAAATCCGTCCGATCTTGATCGCGTCATCGAAAAATATCGTCCAGAATTTGTGATGCATTTTGCTGCTTTTGCCTATGTCGGCGAATCCGTGCAGGATCCTGCGCGTTATTATCAAAACAATGTTTGCGGTTCGATCACGCTGTTGGATGCCATGCGCCGGCATGGTTTGGATAGAATCGTATTTTCCTCCTCCTGCGCCACTTATGGGGACGCTGGTCCTCTGCCAATTCTGGAAACTCATTCTCAAATGCCGGTCAATCCTTATGGATTTACAAGGCTTGTCATTGAACGCGCCTTGGCTGACTACGGGGCTGCCTATGGTATCAGGCCGGTCACATTCCGATATTTCAACGCCGCTGGCGCCGACCCCGATGGCGAACTTGGTAAGCGTCATGATCCCGAGACCCACGCAATTCCCTTGGCCATTCGCGCGGCCCTTGGTCTTGGTGTATTCAAGGTATTCGGCACTGACTATCCTACACCGGATGGAACGGCCATTCGTGACTACATCCATGTCAGCGATCTGGCAGATGCGCATGTCCGGGCTCTCGCTTATCTCGATGAGGGCGGCAAGAGCATTGCCGTCAATCTTGCGACAGGCGCCGGGACATCCGTGAAGAAATGATTGGTGCGGTGAAGCGGGCGTTATCGCGCACCGTACCGAGGGAATATGTCAGTCGTTGTGCGGGTGATCCCCCTGCGCTGTTTGCGTTACCAGCCTGCGCCTACGATTTGCTTGGCTGGACACCCCGCTTTACGACGGTTGACCAGATCGTTGCCTCGGCAGCCAAATGGTTCGAACGTCACCATTCGAGAGGCGGATGACGTATCAAAAGGACCAGCCACGGGCGGTATTTCTGCGTCCTTCTGATGGTGAAGTGCGTTGATGCGGAATAGTACTGAAGGCGGAAAGGCCCAGCTGCGGCAGTTGGTTCGGATGGTACCGTCCCAGAGATCATGATTTCGCGAAATATCTTTTACTTGCCATGTTGCGCGCGCTTGGACCAGGCCACCATACAAGGTGCGGATAGTGAAACTTAGCGCTGCATCCCAAGCAAACTTCACAAGCAGCATGGGGCATGCTAACCACCCAGTGGATGAATCGAAACGGTAAACGGGCCTAAATATTGCCAATCAGCCATGGCTTCCTTCTGCCGAAGGTGTTTTCAGGAAAACATCATGCCGAAACTTGCTATCTGCACCGCCAGCGACACGAATTTGTTCTATCTTGTAAAGGGGTTGATTCTTTCCCTCCGCCGCGTTCTGCCGCTATATCAAGCTGAAGTGATTTTTTTCGATCTCGGCTGTACGCAGCCGGAATTAGCCTGGCTGGAAGCCAGAACCCATCGCATCATCACACCAAAGGATGATCTGAATGTGGCTGGATTGCCCGGTT
>NZ_JADBUB010000083.1:0-2725 GCF_020245865.1 Microcystis sp. M169S2 | reverse complement strand
CACCGAACCGCGTCCAGAGGTAGTTCGTGATATCCTCGGCGGCTTGCTCGTCGCGGGCGTCGAGCGTGATCCCAAGGGTTCGGCCAACCATAAGGCTGACCGTGAAGCGGCGGGGGGCACTCATGCCCCCACCTCCGCCTTGGTTTGCTCTTTGGCCTTGCGTGGCAGGATAACGAGCCGGGCGTCCTTCGCGAGTGGCAGGGCTTTCAGGCTTAGGTTGAACCCGTCGCCTTGGGCGTGCTTCCAAAGCGCGCCGATCTCGGTCCAGATCGCGTTGTCTTTCTCGCCTTCAACCATGAAGAGCGAATGGCTCGGGCGGTTTGGCTGTTTGGTGGTCATGAGGGTGTCTCCCCTTGGTTTTCCGGCTGCGCCCATCGCGGCCGGTCGGGGGATTTCCGCGCTGGGGCCTAAAGACCGTTGGCAACGGAGGGTCCGACCGAGGGACCCCTTGGGGAGACGGTTGGATGCCTTGCTAGCGGGCTGCCCCGGCGCATCACCCGACCGAATCCGGCTGTGATGGCAAAGCGGGACCAACGGCGAGCGCCTGACGACGAAACGCCCCGCCTGGGCCTTAAGAATTCACGGGAAGGCTGAACCGTAGCGCTTCGACCAATCGGCACCTTGGCGAGCACGAGTAGGGCAGGGGGCTCATTGCTGCCCCCCAGACCCCCGCTAGGATTTCGGGGAGGAATGTTCACACGAGGGGTTAAACAGGCTCGGCGGTCTTCATAACGTACCCGCGCTTCTTCTTCTCGCGCACGAGGGCCTGCATGGCGAGCAAAGCGGCTCCAGCGTTAGGGTAGGGGTCAGCCCGCACGGTCCCGCCACTGCCAATGCGGCCCCATTCTCGGATGAGTGCCCATTCACCAAAGAGGGTAGGGGCCATCAGCATCCGGTAGAACCGCGCCAGGTTACGTGAAGGGTCGCGGCGGGTGAGGTAGACCACGCTCACGGCTTAAGCCTCGATATCGTGGCGGCACTGACATTGTAGCTCCGCGCTACCTCGCGGACGGCTTCTCCCGCTGCCTTGCGTGAAAGAGCTTCAAGCCTCTGGTGGTGGGTCAGCTTAAAGGGTGCCCCAAGCTTTACCCCTCGGGCCTTGGCGCGGGCGCGGCCTTCGCCTGTGCGGGTTTTGATAAGCTCGCGTTCGAACTCTGCCAGTCCGCCCAGGATCGTGAGCATTAAACGTCCATGGGCTGTGGTGGTGTCTGCCCACGTATCAGCGAGCGAGCGGAAGCCTGCGCCTGCCTTGGTGAGCTGCTCAAGAATCCTCAACAGGTCGAGCGTGGAACGGGCGAGGCGGTCGAGACGGGTGACCAACACCACATCGCCCGTGTTTAGGTTGGCCAGCATCCGCTTGAGCTCGCGGCGTTCGGCATTGGCCGCGCTGGCCTTCTCCTGAAACACCTTCTCGGCTCCGGCGGCCTTCAAGGCCTCAAGCTGGGCTTCTAGGGTTTGGCCGTCCGTTGATACGCGTGCGTAGCCGAAAATCATGGCACGGGCCTATCCAACGCCTTTGTAGACATTGCATGCAGGGCAGGAGACCTGTCCGTTTTCGACGGTCGTTTTCCCGCCCTTCGACCACGCCAGTGTATGGTCTGCGTGCCAGTCGTCCCAAGTGATTTTCACCCCATCGCATTTGAGCTTGAGCTGGCAGATACCCTTGTCACGGCGGAAAATGGTGAGTTTCTGGACGTGTGTGAACCCACGCTGGTTGTCTTTGCGGGAAAGGGCAGGAAACGTTTCCAGCAAGTTACGGAGGAGAAATTCCATCCGGAAACGGATGGAATCGGCGGCGTCCGTGCTGTGACTGATCTTCTCCCGATAGCTAACCCATTCCGCCTCACCATCCTCTTCGGGCTTGGCATCTTGGAAGCGGCGAGTCGTTTCAAATTCAATGAACCAGTCGTGGAGCTTTGGGCGAACCTCCTCGATGACATACTGCTTCAACAGCTCCGAGATGACGCAATAAAGCGCCACCACATTGTAGCGTTCCAGCTCCGGGGTCTTGTCCGGAAAAATCGTGGCAAGGACGTCGAGAACCCGCCTGACTGCCTTTGCTGTGGGCGAATTGCTGTCAAAATCCCGATTGGCCTCATACATCTTGTTGAGGTCGGCGTTTTTCACGTTGGTTGGCCCGCCTTGGATTTCCAACAGAACCAATTGCGCCGCGATGTGGTCATACGCGTACCGAGCATTGGCAAAGCCAACTCTTTGGAAGAAGGCGTGTTTTGAAAGCTCACGAACAAAATCCCGCATCTTGCCGGGAAATGCGTTCCTCTTCTCCTGGGCTTTTAAGGAAGTGCCATTCTGAAGGCGCAGGAACATTTCGCGCACTTCGTCTTCGTCGGTATCTTCAAGCACCACGATGTCGAGCGGATAGACGTCAAAGTGACTGCGTAGCTCGTCGGGGAGGTCGTCGTAATAGCAATTGGCAATCGCCTCCCCGTTTATCGGTTCAGCATCCTTTGGAAGCTTGAAAGCGCCGTCGAAAAAATCCCAGATGGCCCTGAGGCGCTGTTGGCCGTCGACAACGTCATATGTTTCGGGGGGCTTGGTGCTTGTTCTGCGCCAATAGAGCTTCGGAACGTCATAGTTGCGAAGGATCGTATCGACCAGCAACTGCTTTTGGCTGGTTCCCCAGACTGGGGGCCGCTGAAAATCAGGCTCGGTGTTGATGCGTTTGCGGATACCCCTGATGGTGGTCAGTGGCATGGGTTTTTTG
>NZ_JADBUB010000082.1:0-61643 GCF_020245865.1 Microcystis sp. M169S2 | reverse complement strand
TGAGGTAGTCAGTTACCTAATTTTCAGGGAAAAAGTACCTGAATTTTACCCCCGATCCCTCCAATGGTCGGCACTTTTTGAGGTCAAAAAAGTCTAAAAGCCTTATCCAACAAGGTTTTTAGATTTATTCAGCAAGCCCTATATACGGAAGAAAACTGTCCTATTCTGCATCATCAAAACGGTGAATATCATCATCTCCCAAATATTCGCCATTTTGCACCTCGATCATCACCAGAGGAATAGAACCGGGGTTTTCCAACCGATGACGGGTATTCATAGGAACGTATGTAGATTCTTTTTGTTTGAGGAGAGTTGCTTTTTCATCACAGATTACCCGCGCTGTACCGGAGACGACAATCCAGTGTTCACTGCGATGGTAGTGCATTTGGGTACTCATGTGATGGCCGGGTTTAATGACAATGCGATTGATGCGATACCGCGGACCTTCCTCCAATACCGTCACCGTTCCCCAGGGGGGAGTCCGTGTCATTTCTATGTCTTGGGGAGAAGGGGAGGGAGCATTAATTAAGTCATCCATGGCGGTGGTTTCCAAACTTGATTAATATTTTAGTGGACAATAATCAGTAATCAGTAATCAGTAATCAGTGAACAGACAGGACTTTTACTGCCATTTAATACTGCTCACTTAATACGATTTTTCTAAAGTAATGGCAGAGATAGTTAATTACCCTCACCCCCAACCCCTCTCCCAGAAGGGTAGAGGGGATTAGGATGCCTGCCACAAATAAAGAAAAATGGTACAATACTCTATCCTCCTACTGATAACTGATAACTGATAACTGATAACTGATTCAGGAGGGCAATTGTTTAAAATCAAAATTTGTGTCTTTGCCCTTGACAGATGGCTCGGTTTGTGCTAGACGATTAGCCATTTGTACCAGATCCACTCCGGTAGCTTGACGCAATTGTTCGGCAAAGGCAGTCATTTTCGGGACAAGATTACCATCACCCCCGTCCACTACCGTCACCGTTTGCACCTGCACTTCTGGGACACTAGCGACCATTAATTTCAGCAATAACTCCAATTTTTGGTATAAAAAGATGTTTTTAGCGTTATTTCCCGCTCCTTGCCAAGATGCCGCCAGTTTTTTGGTTCCTTCCGCTTGCGCTTTCCCCTGTTCGATAATTTTGGCCGCTTCCCCCCGGGCTTTTGCGATCGCTTGTTGACATTCCGCTGCCGCAGGGGCGATCACATCTGCTTGTAATTGCTGTTTCACCTGCTTAATTCGGGCGTTTTGTACCGCCACTTCGGCCTGTACTTTAGCTAAATCGGACATAACCACCGATTCTACCTCAGCAATCATGGCGCCGCGCTTAGTTTGAGTGTCGCGCACCCGTTTTTCTGCGTCAGCTTTGGCTATTTCTAAATCTTTTTGGATACGACGCAAAGCGGTTAGACGTTGATTCTCGGAAGCCTTGATAATCGATGTTTTTCGGGCTTTTGCTTCGGCTATCCGGGCATCTCTCTGTAATTCGGCTTTCTGCTTCCGTCCGATCGAATCGAGATAACGCACCTCATCGGAAATATTCTGGATCTGCAAACTATCCAAAACTAAACCCAATTTTTCCAGATCCTGTTCCGCTTCTTCTAGGAGACTTTTAGCGAAAGCAATCTGATCGGAGTTCGCTTGTTCTGGGGTTAAATTCGCCAAGACACCGCGCAAATTCCCCTCTAGGGTTTCTTTAGCCAGTTGTTCGATTTCCTTGCGTTTCTTGCCCAATAAACGCTCGATCGCATTATGAATAATCGGTTCTTCCCCGGCAATTTTAATATTCGCCACCCCAGTGACGATCAACGGCACACCGCCCTTAGAATAGGCATTAACCACCCTGAGATCGATGATCATGTTGGTCAGGTCCATTCGATACACTTGTTCTAGCATCGGTAAACGAATACTGCTGCCCCCTTTTACCAAACGATAACCGATGGTTTTGCCCGTGGCCGTGGGACGACGACTACCGGCAAAAATTAAGACTTCGCTCGGTTGACAGATGTGGTAATAGTTACGGATGACTAATAAACCCGCACCTGTGCCTAAACCGAAAACTCCCAGTAAAACAGCGATAATTTCCATAGATTTTATTACGGTCGATGCTCGGATCAAATTAACTAAATTGTATCCGTCAATTTCCAAACTTGACAGACCAGTAGTCTAGTAGGGTGTAGGTACATTGAAAATTAAAATAAGTAATGATAGAGTAAAATCCTCTAGTTTTATGTTGACTTCAATCAAATTGCTTCTAAAATCCACACATAACTTTATTCCCAGAGCAAATTATTCAATGTATGAATAATCTCAAAAAATTTCGGCTCTTCGGTTTGTGTTATGCAATGGACGGGGGTTATAAGGGATAGAACCCTTATAGAGAAAGGCATTTAGCGATTTTTGTCAATTGTTTTTTATCTAAAGCGAACTAATCAATTAAGTCTCTTGCCAGATAAGGATTTAGTCGATTTATGCCCCCCTATCGAACCATAACAAGTAAAGAAGAGCCAAAATCTCTCGGCATTTGTTGACCGTCGCTTCTTCTGCTGTGGGTGTCCCCGAACCTACGAGTGTTCTTGGTTATATCACACTGGGCGGTTTAATGCTAGGGGGTGCTGTCCGCAAAGCGAGAAAATAATGTCCCAGAGAGAGGAGGCGCGGGTTTCCTCTCTCTTTTTTGGGGGGTTTTCGAGCCTTCAGGCTTCAGTATCTATCCCTAATTCCCGCAATCGTGATGCTAGTTGTTCTGCTCGTTGTTTAGCCGCAGAAGCCTCTTGTTTAGCCGCAGAAACCTCTTGTAAGGTTGAGGTTAGCAGCGCTAAAAACTAGATCTGGTTCCCAGTTGGGAGGCTGAAAAGTCAGCAGTAATAACTGAGGTTGTAATAGGTGAAATTCGTCAGGCAAACCGGGTTCCAGTGGATTGTCACTAGGTAAATCATACATCGTCGGCAAGGATTGCCGGGGGGAAAGGGGAGGGTCAGATTGGGGAATGGTGAAGCTAGGTGTAGTCATAATTTTATTTTAGAAAACGGGTTTCTGAAAAAAACCCGTTTTCTGTGTAGGGTGCGTTAAGCGGCTATCAATTTGTAATTAAAAAGACCAAACTACAAACTACAAACTACACTGTAATCTTGATTGAACTAACAGCGTCATTTTCATGATTTATTTCTGGCATTTTTGAAGCGACCGTTATCGTTAATTTCAATCCTAAAGCTTGAAGCCAAGAGGTTAGTTGATTCATGGCTTCAGGTGCAGGTTTTTGCATTAGTTCTTCCAATTGCTTAGCCTGAATTTTGATTTGTTCTGGTGTTAGATTTTGAGGGCCAAGGGCTTCTAGGACGTGATTGAACGCGAGTCTGAGTAATTCTGATTCAAATTCATATTCATCTCCCTCGAGATGAGTTTCCAGATAAACTGCTGCATAATGGGAATCTTTAAGAGATTCGATCAGGGAATCATGATAACTATCACTGACTGGCATTTTCTCGGCTCCTATAGTCTTGCCAATATTTTTGAGCTATTTCAATGTCTTTAGGTTGCGTTTTTTTATCTCCTCCACACAGGAGTAAGATAATTGTTGTTCCGATTTGTCCAAAGTAAACGCGATAACCAGAACCATAGTCTATTCGTAGTTCATAAACTCCTGCTCCTACTGATTTATAATCCCCTAAGTTACCTAAATTAACCCGGTTTAGACGTTGAGCAATTTTAGTTTTAGCCTTAATATCCCGCAAAGAATCGAGCCATTGGGCAAAGGGAACTTTGCCGTCACTGGTAACATAACGTCGAATTTCTCTGGGTTGAGCCGCCATGGGATAATTATAGCAGTTATAATGTCAAACTAATAAGTAAAGCTTAGACAGCCCATCTTTATCATGCCAGATCAGCCAATCTCGATCGCCCAATACTACCACGAGCGGACCAAATACGACCCCCAGACGATCGCCTCAAAAAGTAAAGGTCTTGATTGGAGTCAACAACCCCATCCCTTCAAAGAATACAAAATCGGTCAGACTTTCGATCTCAAACCCTACCTCTCCCGTCAAACGGTTCCCCAAAAAGGGGACTTTTGGCGACGTATATCGCGAATTTTGGGCTGTAGCTATGGTTTAACTGCCAAAATCGCCACTATGGGCAGTCCCTTGTACCTACGTTCCGCACCCTCTGCTGGTGGATTATACCCCGCCGAGGTCTATCTGATCTCCCGTGGCACGGAATTTTTACCCGCCGGTCTCTACAGTTATCAAGGTCAAAGTCACTCGCTGCTTTTATTCTGGGAAAGTGATGTCTGGACCCACCTACAATCTGCTTGTTTCTGGAATCCTGTTTTAGAAAATACCGATATCGCTTTAGTTACCAGTGCCATTTTTTATCGGTCTGCTTGGCGCTACGAAGATCGAGCTTATCGGCGTATTTTCCTCGATACAGGGCATTTATTGGGCAATATTGAGCTATCAGCCTCGATTAATGACTATCGCGCTCATTTAATCGGTGGTTTTAACGATAGCCAGATGAATGAATTGCTTTATCTTGATTCCGAGAAGGAAAGTGTCATGACGGTGATTCCTTTGGCAGATCTGCTCAATATCCGCCAAAATCTCCCCCCTAGTACCACGGCACTCCCTTCGGCAACCACGACTCTTTATCCCAAAATTGCCGAGGGAGAATTATTAAGCTCCCTACAGCGAGCCACTATAATAGCTACAGACGAAAAGATAGAAGCAGCCGTTACCCCGTCTAATTGGGAAGATAAATATAATTTTCCTTTTTGTCTGAAAGTTTCCGTGACATCCCGTCCCGTCAATTGGGGGGAAGATTTAATCGATCTGGAAAGTACGATGCTTAAACGCAGATCTACCCGCGCTTATAGTGGTGCTAGTCTCAGTTTAGACGAATTGCGAGCGCTGCTGCATTTTACCTATCAACCCCAAGATTATGCCAGTCAAAATCTCGATCCCAATCCCGATTATTTTGCTCTGGATTTATTGGAAACTTTTATCGCTGTTTCGGCAGTAACTGGATTAGAGGAAGGCTGTTATTATTATGCTCCTAAAGCCCAAGAATTGCGGCAAATTCGCTTTAAAAATTTCCGGCAAGAGTTACATTATCTCTGTTTAGGTCAGGATTTGGGACGAGATGCGGCTGCTGTGGTTTTTCATACGGCGGATCTGTCGAAAGCAGTGGCTAAATATGGCGATCGAGTTTATCGTTATCTTCATGCAGATGCGGGCCATTTGGGACAGAGATTAAATTTAGCGGCTATTCATCTGGGGTTAGGGGTTAGTGGTATCGGTGGTTTTTTTGATGATCAAGTTAATGAAGTGTTAGGAATTCCCTCCGATGAAGCAGTTATTTATATCACTACTTTAGGCCGACCGAAGGTTTTTTAGGGTGAGTTTGAACCACTGAAGGGGTGACAAAGAGGTTGAGGTCATCGTACTCTGTACCTTGACCGGTTCACTTTCTCCCTTGGACGTATTTTGTTTAAAGGTTAATCCAACTACGGACCATCTGTCGGGGTTTTCCTGAATTTTTAAAAGCGGTTCTATTGTGGCATAAAAAGCGATTATTAATGTAAAATATATCGCCTTTTTTCATTTTGAAGCGGACTATATTTTCTGGTTTTGAAAAAAAGTCGTCGATGATGTCGAGTGTTTTTGTGATAGCTTCCGGTTGCGCTATTTCTAGTTTGGAGTAAGCGACTTCAATCCAGTACCGCATATAACGAAAAACCAGACCCTGAGAATCTGTTGAGAATAAGGGGAAATTATTATTTTGAATAGCTTCTTGAGAATTAATCTCTCCAGGTGTAATCACATCGCGCGCCAAAGGTTCGTAAAGATAGAGAACTAGGTCTGTATGGTTTTGCCAGAAATATTGATACAAATTGGCGGCGTTTACTACAAGAGAATCTCCTCCCTCATCTGCGGCAGCAAGACACAGTAAGCCAACAAGATCAGGGAAGTAGTTTTTGGCTGTACTATCGGTATGATAGCCAGTTTCTGCATTCGTCATCGAAACGGGTATAGCTTTTTTAGTGTAATCCATTCCTCGATCGATTACATCAAAAAAATAGCCATAGCGGTGGTTTAGTCGTCCAAAAATACGAGAAATAAAAGCATAAATTAACCGCATTTCCGTTTCTGTTAATGCTGAATCTAATCGGAAAATAACTATTCCGGGTTCTAGGAGCAATTTCTCACGAAACGGCAGGAAAAAGTCAAGATTTTTATTAACTGTTTCCCGTCCTATTTCGTTGGGTTTTTCAAGCCATCTGTGATTGCTTGTTTTCAGTAAATCCAAGACTAATGATTTGGGTAAACTAAAAAATAGTTGAGAAGGATCGGGCAATTTTTTCCAAGTCAGTAATGAAATATTAGGATCAAAAATTGGTCTAATCATTTTTGAATCTTGAAGGCAACGTGAAGGGGAAGGTCAATGAGCGGAGTAAAAAATTCTGGGTCTAGTTCTAAATGTTCCTGATTAATTTTTAGTTCATAAACTTCTGGCATTTTTGTGAAGGCTGCTAAACGAAGAGATGTGAAGTAATCTTCCATAGTTTTATGAACACATTGCACGGCGACGGCTTTTCTATCTCGGCGCCAAATCTCACCGGGGAATAATTGGTCGCGTCCAGAAAAATAGCCAGCTTTCGGTTTAAAATAAAAGGGAAACTTATCTTTTTTCAGAAAAGGTAAAGAGGGATGGGGGACGGCGAACAGGAAATAGCCACCGAATTTCAAAAGTTGGTAGGCTTTCTGCATCGTGCTAATAGTTTCTGAAACATTTAAGTAGTTGAACAGGAACATAGCCAGAACTAAATCGTATTGTTCGGACTCAGTTACCGCAAAATCACGAATATCACCAGCTTCATAGGAAGCATTAATAATCTGATGCTCGTTTTTTTGAATCAAGGCCTGCTCGATCATTTGTGATGAAATATCAATCCCATGAACATATTGAGCGCCTCGGTTAATTAACTCTCTTCCTACATAACCTTCCCCACAGCCTAGATCTAATATTTTCTTATTGACAATCGGTTCACATAAATCAATGACAAACGGACGCGCGGAGTAATCAGAAAGCAAAATCGGTTCTACTCGTTTCCAGTCGGATGCGCTTTCGTCGTAAAGTTTTTTGGTTTCTTGTGTTGCTTTCATACCTTACCTATCTAACGGGATAAAATTTGCACTAATTTTGTTTTAGCCTAGCACTGTGCAAGTAATTACCCAGGAAACTTTTACCAGTTAATCCGAAATCAGCTATCGCCAGAAAAACCAAATCTTCTTCTCCTAAGTTCACAGATTGATGCACGCACCAACGGGGAATAACAGCAAAAGTACCCGGTTCGACTTCGTTTTCGTATTGATCAACAATAACTTTTCCTTGACCCTGAAGAAATACAAATACGGTTTCATGTGCATGTCGGTGCATTTCATTCGTTTTTCCTGGCTTGACTATGACTAGGCGTGCATCTAAAACTTCTAGAGCAAACGGTAGGCGAAATACGTTAAAATCAATATTGAGTTTATCAACCTGATTGTTGTATAAAGCTTCTAAGTTGCTGGCGCTGATTGTTGAAATAAGCTCCTTAGCTTCTTGGACATAAGTTAAGCTTTTTTGTTGATTGATTTTTTCGGTCAAGGCTCCCAGTCGTAGCGTTTGAAAATCATGGTAAAGTTGTGATGCAAGCCTTAATATTGTTGGAGAGCATTGGCATTCATCAGATGGATCCGCAAGCCAATCTAACAAGTTCAGAACTTCTTCCCTGTGCTTTTCCCTTTGCATACCGTATAGCAAAAGTGAACTCAATCCGGGTAGTAGTTTTTCCACTGGAACAGTAGATAAGTCTTCCGTCAATCCAATACGCACGTCATTGATTTGATGCGATAAAAGTTCCTGTTCCTGATTAGACAGCTTTTTGCTTTTAATCATTTTAGTGAAAAGCGTAACAATCTTGGGTAGGTCTGATGATGTCAAAGATTTATCTAGCGCCAACGCACGTTCATACATATTGTCCCAGTAAGCAGCACGTAGATTTAAGGCTTTTAACATTCCTTTCCGTAATTCCAGAACAGCCTGTTCGCCTTCACTGGCTAATTCCTTAGCGATCTCAACTAAAGTTAAGCTGTGTTCATCCTCCACTTCTGTGTGTAAAGGAAAAAATACATATTGCTGCAAGGATAATGATGTATGGTTTTTAATCGCTTCAATAATGTGTTTGTAGATAAATTTAACAACAGATTCAGTCCCTAAACCTATGGCTCCAATAGCTTGGAGTGAGCTTCCATTCTGGAGCAGCGATAAGAATGATTCACGCCAAATTTGTACTTCAACACAAGGCGGTTGCCTGCTATCTACTCCCATCGCTTCTTGAAAACGCTTGAATAACTGTGGGTGAGGAATTTCCTGTACCCACTCGTCCTTAATACCTAATTTACGGATTGCTTCGAGATCTTCATCGTGTAGATGTCCGTTTTCTTCAGCTAAGTTCTTCAGCAGGTGATTTCGATGAGTGGGATTTTCTAGCTTTGATATTACTGCTGTTAAATAACGGGAAAACCAGTCACTATAAGCTCCGTATTGACTGGCAAAGTCTTTGAGAACCTCATCAGTATGTTGAAATTCTCCTTTTTCTAAAGCAAGTAAATACGGATGATTAATCGCTCGATGGCTTAGTGCTTCCTCGATTAAATTTTCCATTTTTTCTCATCCCCCGATAGCCGCCCTCTTTTAAATACCATCACAAAATTACCCAATTGTCAATAGCGTTTGAGATGCGCTCCCCCTAAAAACAGATCATTCTTGATCAAGATTCTCTGAGATTTTCTCTCTCTAATTCGATCAAATTATCAATTTTTTTTAGCTTGGCATCCCCGGCAAGATAACCGATACCGCGATGTAAATGTAAGCGAAATTGTTGAGTTAGAGTTTCTTTATCGGTTCCTAATCCGTCTTGATGACAACGTTGTTTGAGGGCAATTAGGAAAATATCGGCCATTTCTCCCCCGAATACTTTCCAAGATAATTCTACATTGCTATCGGCAGGAATGGGAACGGGAGAGGGGAGACTCGGTTCGGCAAGGGAACGACAAAAAGCCCAACGACAGAGGATATTCCATTGGTCAATTTTGGTGTAGCGTTTTAATTTTATTAGGCTATCTTTGGCGGTTTGAGATAGTCTAAAACGTTCGATCGGTGATTCCATAATTTATAATTTTACCTCGATCTGAGTGATGAGAAAATAGTTAGTCATTCTCAATCCTGTTGGGGGAGGATTTTTGGGGAATTTATCTCGGTCATGATTTTACCAAAAGTAGCGATCGGGGTGAATAGTGGTTTGACGTTGTTGGGAATTGTATTCTAGCAGGTATTTTCGGGCGATTACTTCCTGTTCTTCTAATAAGAGTAGCTCATTTTGTCCAATTTCTGTATCGGTGGAAAGGAGGATAACTTGAGAGGAAGCAGCGGGAAAATAACGTTCAACTAAATTATGGCGATGGGAAGAATCTAAACGTCCGAGGGGTGTATCGATAGCGATGGGTAAATCTCGTCCAGAGACTCGCGCTAATCCCCACAAAAAAGCGATCGCTAATAGTTGTTTTTCTCCGGCAGAAAGACGGTGTTTAGGCACATTTTGTCCATCAGGACTAAAGAGAGATAGACCAAAAGTATCAGCATCAATCGCTATTTTTTGAACTAGATCGGACTTATGCAATAAATAACGAAAACATTCCGCCACTTCTCCCTCTAATCTATTTAATTTTTTTAAAGTTAAGCGTTCTTTAAATACTTTTAAAGTTTGCTGTGCTTTGACAATAGCATTGACGATGTGTTCGTTACTTTGGGATTCTAAAGCTTTCTCACTATAGGCAAATAATTCTTTTTTAGTTTTCTCAATTTTCTTTTTGATTTCCTCATAATTTTTGTGGCTTTGCTCGTATTCCGCTTGAGCATTTAGATACTTTTTCTGAGCGGTTTTTAAGTTATTACTCAGGGTTTCGTATTCTTCGGGAGAGGCTGCTACTGCTAATTCTCGCTCTAAATTATCTAAGTCAGCTTCCAGATTTCTTAATTGTTCCATCGCTTGATGAGCGAGGTTAATTTGTGCCGGTAATTGATGGGTTAAGACTCGATTTAATAACTCGATCGCCTCCTCGTCTAAATCTAAGTAAGGAGTAATCAAACAATCGCTATCCTCAGCTAAAAACTGATTTTCTTGCTGTAAAAATTCTCTAATATTATCTAATTGTTCTAAAGTTAAATTCAGTTGTTCTAAATAAGCAAGTAACTTTTTATCTCTGGATTCTAAAACCGATTGAGCGACTTGAGACGATTGCAATTTTAGCTCTTTTTCTCCCTGAATTTTAGCCGCTTCTAGGAGAGGAAAAATTAACTTTAATGGTAAAAATTCCCCCGCTAATTGACCTAAATATTCTCTCTGGTTATCTAGCTTTTTATCTAAATCCTTTTTTCTGCTCTCTAATTGACTTCTTTCGGCGGCAATTTTTCCGCCATCAATGCGAAATTTATCCGAGACTGCATCAAAATCATTTCTAACCAAATCTAAATTTTTTTGTTGAGTTTCCATCTCTTGCCGAGCCAATTCTAAATCTTCTTGGTACTGGGCTAATTTTTTCTCGATAGCTTCAATAGTTGCCAGTTCATTCTCTGCCGCTAATAACCTACGCTTGCGACTAGCTAAAATATCAAGATCAACTGCTAATCTTTCCGCTAATTCTAACCCTAATAAAGTCTGCATCGAATCCTTAACACTGTCAGGAGGTACATCCTGTTCTGCCAATTCTTTTACCTGTTCCCCATCAAATAAAAACAGGTTAGAAATACCCAAAGGTAATAAAGTTTCAATATATTCATCCCAAGTATTAGCTAAGGCAGGATCAGGCCAATCTTCATCTAAAATACCGAGGGTATCCTTACCATCTTTGGGCTGTTTTGTCCAGTATCTAACGATACGATATTGTCGCCATTGTTCATTAACTAGATGTTCAAAAGCCAGTTCAATTCTAGCTTGATCGATGAGGGAAGCTTGATTATTAACTGCTTGACTGAGAAACTCGGCATAACTTAAATTATTGCGAGTAGAACACTTCGCCCGCGCACCGTACAAAGCCAAACGAATCGCATCCATTAAAGTAGTTTTACCGCCGCCATTCATGCCTCCTAAAAGGATAATCGGACAGGGATTGTTATCTTTTTCAGGACGTAAATTAATCACTTGACGACCAGCGTAGGGTCCGAAATTTTGCAAAACTAATTCAGTAAAAATCATTAACAGTCAGGGGTGAGGAGCGGTAATTTCTATCCTAGACAAGTATAACAAGCGATCGGAGCCAATCTCCCTATTTTCGGCTTGTGGGATGGGCAGACTAGGGAGAAAGTAAAATAGAGACGTTGGGGGCAACGTCTCTAGGAAATTTAGCAAAATGTCTAATTTTTATTTAATTTTGCTTTTTCTCAGGCGTGTTAGGGAGAAAATACCGCCTAGGGTCAAGAGGGCGAGAACATTATCCGCTTCTGGAGTAGTAACGCCACCGTTGATAAAAAATTGAGAGCGGTTCCAAACACTTCTCCCCACCCTGCGACCTAAAATTCTGCCTTGAATATCGCCGTCGAGGAAGTGAATACCGCCATAACGACGGGAAATACCGGCTTCACCCGCCGCTTCTGAGAAAGTATCCCAAGAAAGAGTTACCGGACTAACAGGAGTGATGCCCGGTTCAAAAGCTGAAGTACCGGGAGCAAAGGTGACAGAACCACCAAAGACATCGCTACCAGTGAAAAGACGCAGGATTTCCGCCCCAGCGGCACTAAAGGCACTATGGCCTGAGGTATATTCGGCAAAGGGTGGCGAAGGAGGACCAAAGGGATTCTGGTAGGTGAGAAATTGGGTAGCGGGAATAGTTATTGTGCCTAAACCGGGGCCGCCCCAAGCGTTAATTTCAAAGACTCCATCGCCGTTACTGTCAGTCCCGATTAAACCCAAGCGACCTAACTCGCGAATCACGCGCACGGGACGGGCGGAATTATAGGATAGTTTCGCTTCCCAGGTGGCAATCCCCGCATCCATAACCGCATTACCGAGGGCGAAGAATAACTGCACATCTTCGTCGAGAGTATTATTATCCCGCTGCGAGATATCTTGCCCGAACTCCATCCATGTACCCGGAGGGAAGGGGGTTCCAGGGCCATCTTCCCAAAATTCAGCAATTAGTTTCTGTTCGTCGGTGAGATTGGCACTGAATGCCACCACATCAACCGCTTGCTGGATGAAAGCGGGATTGATATCTACTCCCACTAAAGCAGCACTAATAGGAACCACTGTACCATTAGCCCGGGTGATCGTTCCCGCCTGTAAATCCGCCGAAGCGTTGCGATCTGACAGAAAACGAATAATTTCAGGGGGACGGTATTGAGCATTATCGGTTAAAGAGAAGGATTGCACCGTTCCCCAGTGGGGGGTGAGATATCTCTGTAGTGCTGAACCAGAATCGATGGGAACACTCTCTGGAGTCCAGAGTTCGATATTGACCACTTGAGTGGGAGTGTTGGGGGTGCTATAACCGATGGTATCAACGTAGTTGTTTAACTGGTTGGAACCGTCATTACGACGGGCATTCATCAGTGTGGCGGCGATGGTGTTACCGATTCCCGCTGCCGTAGTGGTATCGGTGCTGGTATTGTTGGGGTTGTAACCAAGACTATTCATCCGAGCAGTCAAATTAGCCGTTTGTGTGGGTAGCAGTTCCGTTAACACCCGATAGGCGGCAAAACTAATCGCTTCCTGTTTATTGGCTTGAGTATTTTCGCTCGTAGGACGTTGTAAAGTATCTCCTAGAACGGTACTAATGGGGGTAGCTTCGTAGGCTGACCAAGCATCGTACATAGCAGTGCCAAGGATGCCATAGAGCCGAGAAGCTACCGTTGGTCCCTGGGGTTGATTTCTGACACCTTGAGTGGCGGCACCAATCCAATCACTGGCCACCGTGACCGCTTGAGCAGATGATACTGGCAGCAAGGCAGTGGAAGCAATCCCTAAAGGAAAAAGGGTTAAAGAGAGTATTTTTTTGTACATGACCGGCAAATGGGAACAAATGGGCCGAAAGCGAGGAAAAACGGACTAAGAGAAGGATTATCCCTCAGATAATTTCAATTCAGTCCAGCTTAGTTTTTGGTTCTTTGGAATCTCGATAAAATTCCTAGAGTTCCCAAGACAATTAACCCCACGGAAACGGAAGGTTCAGGAACAGGGGTTGAAAAAACCGCTAACTGCTCATCACGACAGGGAAAAAGACCATCCCCCGGAGTAAGGGTACAGCCACCATTAAAGGTGGTTAACTGTGCGTTTAGCAGTGCGGGGTCGCTACTAGCTGGTCCATGGTCGCGAACTACGTTCCACACTTCTGCTGTCAAGGGATTGAATAACCCATTACCTAATTCCACTTGGTTAGGATTAGGCAGTTGACCGATACCGACTTGAGCAGAGAAATTACCCAGTCCATTTAAACCAATTACTTCTCCATCGGCAAAAAATACCGAAGCATTGACAGTAGGATTGGAGAAGTCGTCTTGACCACAACCCCCGACGCAAAACTCAGGGTTATTGAAGATAACCCACCACATGGTATAGGCAGCCCCAGGGGATAAATTGCTAGTGGACACGGTACTTGCAATTCCCGTCGCCGTTCTAGTTAGGGTTCCCGTGGAACCAGCAACGGTGCCGCTATTAACCAAGTCTAAAAGAGATACGTTTTGAACTAAAGCCGCTTGCGCTGGGGAGGTAGCGACAAATGCGCCTAGTAAAGCGATGGTAGAAACTGTTAATTTTTTGCTCATTTTGGGCTTTGAATTTGTACTATATCAGTTGATTAGCAGCAGAAATCTTGCTGAAGCAGCAGCGTGGCTATTCCCAAAGACAGATGACTAACCTTTCCGCTTCACAATAAGCGTATTTATGCCCAGCGTCAAGTTAAGTTTTGTTAAAAAATTGATCGTACTTTAGGGGGAGGCAAAGCTTAAAAAAAGCTCAAGTAAGCTCCGATGGACAACATTGGCTCGATAAGTTTTCCACAGAAATAATCCTTGGGCTGCCCATTTTCCCTTTTTTTGATGACCCCTCAGTAGATTACTTCTTTCAAAACTATACCTATCAATCGTTTCGGACTCTTTTAAGTTTTCTATCTTTTTGTTAAGAAATGTACACATAATGGAGGTAATAAGGGAGAGGGCAGTATCATGACACAAGATGAAGATAATTGCCAATTCAGGTCTAAATTGGCAAATCAATTTTCACGGAATAAATCTCAAAAAGCTTGTATTCCTGATCAGTAAGACAAGAGGAACACCACAATGACCACCTTAAACATTGCATTTTCTGGAACTCTCCTACGATTTGTGGACTACCAAAAAGAAGTTTCCCTAGAAGCGGAAACCATCTCCAAAGCTTTACGGACTCTCACGGAAAAATATCCCTCTTTAACGGCTTCTCTCTACGATGCGAATGGCGAAGTTCGCAAAGTTCATCGACTTTTTTTAAATGGGGAACAGCTTTTCTCGAATGAATTAGACCGCAGTATTCAAGAAAATGATCGCTTGCAAATTTTAACGGCAATTGCTGGTGGTTAATTAAAAATATTAAATAATTCCCAGCTTTAACTATCAACAGGGAAGATTAACTGTTTCGTCGGGCAGGTTTATCTACTTACTTCCCTAGTCTTATTTTATTGCCACAAAATCTTTAGCCGAGGACGACAAAATGGTTAGTACAGTTGCCGCAACTACTCCCACTTCATCCCCACCGAGAACCAGTGAACTTACTCTCGCCGCCTGTCCGACTTTATTCACTCCCTTGCAGATGCACCAGCGAGAACTTTTGCGCTTAGGATTAAATGGTTGGGCGGGATGGTTGCGCGATCACTTGATGAGTATTCAAAAGTTAGTGGAAAACTATCAAACCAGTATGGTAGTTGCCATGGCCCATCTGCGCTACATCAAAAATGTCACTTTTCACGATTGCGAAACGATTCAACTCGTCACCCGTGCCAGTTGCATTAAGGGGGGAGTATTATTAGAAATGCCTTCTAGTATCTTGGCTGATAATCAAGAAGTGGCACAGGTAAAAATCAGTTTACGTCCAGTAACAATCACCGATCAAGTGAGTTTAGGAGCAAAACCAGGGCGATTGCCAGAGGAACTGATAAATTTATTCTCGGAAGAAGAAATCTCGAAAAAATTTGAACGTCCAGTCCAAAAATTAACTAAACAAATTGAAGAACAAAAACAGGGTGAATTAATCGCAGAAGGTCGTTATCCCTTCCAATTGCACCGCTATGCTCTTGATTTTGCCGATCAATGGGCTTTTATGGAAGCGGCAGCCTACATTAATGCTAGTCGGGAAAAACTGGTTCTTGGCCAAGGTAGCAAACAACCAGCTCTGAAAGTGGGTTTCAGTAATCCCCTACAAGAAATAGATATCGAACTGCACAAACCCTATTTTCTCCTTGATGAAGGAGTTGTGGACACGAAAGTCTATCTTTGGCAGCACCGAGTAGTTTTTATCCATCGCTTACTAGGTTACGGCACGGGGGTGGAAGAGAGTTACGCCACGGCGATCGAACAATTTGACCAGTAATCGCCTAAAATCTCGCCAAAAACAGCGATCGGTCAATTGAGTACCGATCGCTGAGTAGGGTTTGCGGCAAAAAGATGGCTCTTCGTTACTCTTTATGCTAAATCAACAGACAAGATGCCTAGATAACATACTTCTAACCCAAAAATTCCGTTTCTAAAGCCATAGCCTCTCCGTTTTATTAGTTTCAGTTTATTGTTGATTCCCTCGACCACCCCATTCGTTGTCCTTCGCTCGAAATAACTAATGATTTCTCCAAACCAGTTTCGGATTGTTTGACAACTCTTGGTAAAAACACTAGAGGATTTTGCCAACCATTCCGAGATAGATAGCAGTCCTTCTGTCGGATTCTCTGAGGTTTCATAAATCTTTCTGAATTCTTCCTTTAATTCCTGCATCTTTTTCAAATTTGGAAAATTTCCTTTGATAGCTTCTAGCCTGATTTTTTGGGTTTCCGTTAAATCTTTTTCATTTTTTAACAGGCTATATTTACTTCGCTTTAAAACTTCTAGCTTTGCTTCTTTTTCCGCTTTCTGTTTTTTATTTTTCTGCGCTTCTGCCGTTGCTTTTTTATTTTTCGATTCGGAAAACTATAACGATATTTTCTAGGTGTCGATAGCCTTGAATAGAGGTTCCTTCTAGGTTCAAAAATTTGTCAAGTATCATAAGTAGGGTTTGCTGAAAAAGTTTGTTGGTGGAGTTAGGAGTCAGGAGTCAGGAGTCGGGAGTCAGGAGTTTCAGGCTTTGTTGCCCTCTCTTTCGTACTAGGTTATGTACTATGGCAAGGATAATGCAAGGTTTTTGAGGATACCAATCCGATTTTCGCAGCATGAACATTGGATTTTAACAGGCCAAAAGCCTTATTTTAAAAAGGTTTTACCATTATTCAGCAAACCCTAAGTAAAATACTCTGGTTTTTGGCTATTATATCAAATCTTAACTCAATTGTCTATCTTTTGGCATTAACCTGTTTGTGCCTAAAATCTTTCCCTGTATGGGTTTCAGTTATTTTTGGGCATAGGCTCTCTGATCAAATTTTATTTTAAGTTAATTATTTGCATAACAATTACCGAAGAGCCGTACTTTTTGATTGACAAAAAGTCTAAAAGTCTTACCCAACAAGGTTTTTAGATTTATTCAGCCAGCCCTAGATACTGTCCTCGATTCAAGCGGCCATGTCTAGCCCCTGGTCTCCACCGCTTAAACTGTCTGTTTGTCAAGTACAATTTATACAAAATAAGTGCGATTGCCCTGCTAAGTATATAGGGACAAAAAAATCGTTATCCGGAAAAAATTGAGACAAGAGGTTGATAAAAACATCATGAATCGTACCCTAGCCAAAAAAATAGCAGCAGAAGTCGATAGTCGTTTTGGCAATTTTATTCGCAAACGCATTAACCCCGGAGTTTTAGAACGGGATGCCAATGGTACTTGTATACCAGAAGATATTTTTGCCGAAGCTTGTCGTTTAGGGATGACTCCCTACCCTGTAACTCAAGAATTAGGAGGTGGAGGGGCTGATCAGCTATCCTGGGGAATGATGCTCGATCGAGTCGGTTATCTCTGTCAAGATCTATCCTTTCCCTTCGTGATTTCTCTGCGCGGTTCGGTGATGAGAATGATCTACAAGTCAAAACGACAGGACTTGATCGAACGTTACCTGAAACCGATGATCGCGGGGAAAAGATCGCCCGCTTTTGCCTATACCGACGGTGCGGATCCTTTTTCCTTTAACACCTGCGTCAGAGAAACCCAAGGCGGATATATCCTTTCTGGCAAAAAACTTTTCACCACTGGCGGTTACAATGCTGATACCTTTATGACCTATGCCCGTCATAAAACCGATAGTTTTGACGATCTTAAGGTTTTTTTGGTGGAAAAAGAATTCCCCGGAGTGGAAATTGTTCCCTTACCCATGGCAGGATGGCGTGCTGCTGGCATCTCAACGGTACATTTTCATGATGTTTTTCTTCCCCATGACTCGGTGATGGTGGCAGCCGATGGGTTAAGTCATGTGCAGGAATTTTTAAACGCCCGTCGTTCTATCTTGGTTAGTCCCGTTTTGGGCAGAATGGAGGCAATTTTGGAAGATTGCGTCAAAAGTCTCAGTCATTCCATCCGTTACAATCGACCCTTAACCGCTATGCAATCGGTACAGGCAGAGATCGGTAAAATGTATAAACTGCTAGAAACCAGTCGCTCGATCGTCTATCAATCCCTAGAAGCTGAGGCCGCTGGTCAGGTAGATCCTCTCTGGGAACCGATTACTAGCTTAGCTAAATCCTATGCTACCGACAGCGCCATCGAATTAGTTTTGATTGCCCAACGTTTGTTAGGAGGGGCAGGACAACTAAAAACTAACCATTACGAGCGTTATTTGCGAGATTTCTGCGGTTTAATCCCCGGAGGTGGCGCTCAAGGTACTCTAGATGTAGATCTGGGAGTTGCTATCATTAGTAAATATGATATGTAAGTTAGTCGGTCTTTTCCTAGCAAGAGCGATCGGCATTTTGGCTGAAAGTGAGCAAGGAAAATTCCGCACCGACATCCTGCTCATCTTTGCGAGAAAATTGCTATGATCACCATCGGCGAATATTTATTCCAGCGTCTCCATAATTTAGGGGTTAATCATATTTTTGGGGTGCCGGGGGATTATGTCCTCGATTTGATGGATGTTTTGGTGGAAAGTCCGATCGAATTAGTTTGCACCTGTAATGAGCTTAACGCGGGTTATGCCGCCGATGCCTACGCGCGAGTCAAAGGTATGGGCGCTGTCTGTGTCACCTACGGAGTCGGGGGATTTAGCCTTGTTAATGCTGTGGTCGGTGCTTACGCTGAAAGAGTTCCCCTGGTGGTAATTAGTGGAGCTTCCGATCGCTCGATTCGCCGGGATAATTTATTATTACACCACACCACGGGCGATTATAATCTGCAATTTTCCATCATGGAAAAAGTCACGGTTGCCTCGGTTATTCTCACTAATTCTGCCCAAGCAGCCAGTCAAATCGATCAAACTTTAACAGCTTGTTTGCATCACAAACGTCCTGTGTATATCGAAATTCCCCGGGATCTAGTCTATCGTCCCTGTATCCCCTCAGAAAATCCAATTTATTTAACCGATAATCTCACGGATACCGCCGCTTTAGAAGAAGCCATTGAAGAAGCGGTTTTTTTATTAGAAAAAGCGGAAAAACCAATTATTTTAGCGGGGGTAGAATTCCATCGGTTTAAACTCCAAGATAAGTTGCTGAAACTTTTAGAAGTAACGGGTTATCCCTTAGCTACCACTATTTTAGGTAAGTCGTCAATTTCGGAAATGCAGCCGCAATTTATCGGCACTTATGTGGGAGCATTAAGTCGCGAATACGTTAGTCAACGGGTGGAAAATGCCGATTGTGTCCTCTGTTTAGGGGCGATCATGTCCGATATGAATTTAGGCGGATTTACGGCTAATTTAAATCCCAATAATTTGATTAATGCTAATTCTGAGAAAGTAAAAATTAAACATCACTTCTATCAACCAGTATTCCTAGGAGACTTTATCGATGGTTTAATTGATAAACTAAGTCACAAAGAAGCGGCTACACTAGAGATTAAACCCGCAGCCGAATTGAAGGATTTAGAATTCATTGCCGTGCCAGAGCAAAAATTAACTAATGCTCGTTTTTATGAGCGAATGAATCATTTTATCGCTCAAGAATCTTTTGTTATTTCCGATACAGGGGATGCAATTATTGCCACGATTGATTTATTAATGCCTCAAAAAACCGACTTTATTGGTCAAGCATTTTATCTCTCTATTGGTTATTCAATTCCCGCCTGTTTAGGAGTAGCTTTTGCCGCACCCAATACTCGTCCTATCGTCTTTGTGGGGGATGGCGCTTTTCAAATGACTGCCCAGGAACTTTCGACAATTATCCGTCATCATCTCAATCCAATTATCTTTTTAATTAATAACGATGGTTACACGATCGAGCGGGTAATTCAGGATAATATTTATAATGATCTACAACCGTGGAAATATCACCAATTACCAGCAGTATTTAACGGGGAAAGTTGGAGTTGTCAAGTCAGGACAGAAGGGGAATTAGAAAAGGCTTTATCAATTGCCCAGGGTAACATCGATCGCCTATCATTTATTGAAGTACATCTCGATCGTTTTGACTGTTCCCAAGGCTTAACTCGTTTAGGTCAAGCTTTACGTTCACCCCATGCTTAGACTGGTTATGCTATTAGGTTTTGACTGTGTGAAGCTGCCCTAAGACACCAGACTGAAACTCTTTTCGCTCCCAAGAGTCAACAATTAAGATACAATCGGTATCTTAATCAAAGTGTGATGGTGACAACCGCAACTAAAAACCCTATGAATGCTTTTTGGAAACAAATCACCCTACTGAACTTTTCCCCCGCTTCTTGGTCAAAATATAGCTATCTGCATCGTTTCGTCGGCCTTTTTAGTCAATGGCGACAGGGTAGCCGGTTTGTGGAGTGGACAGAACTGATGGGTGCGCTGTTAATCTCTCTTCTTATCGCCACTGCGCCGTTTTTTTCCACCAGTCAAATCGGTTTTTTATTGTTAGCAATAGCCGGTTATTGGCTACTGTTAACCCTTGTGGATGAAGGCAAAATCGGGGTGACACCGATTCACATTTTAGTGCTTTTATACTGGGGAATTGCCACGGTTTCTACGGCTTTTTCTCCCGTTAAAATGGCAGCTTTGGAAGGACTAATTAAATTAACTCTCAATCTCATCTTTTTTGCCTTTACCGCCCGAATCATGCGTTCGCCACGCCTAACAAATTGGATTCTGACTACTTTAGTTTTAACCGCCTTAGCAGTGAGCGTTTACGGCATTCGTCAGCAAATTTTTGGTGCGGAACAGTTAGCAACTTGGAACGATCCCACTTCAGAATTAGCGGGAGATACTAGGGTTTATAGTTATCTCGGTAATCCTAATTTATTAGCTAGTTATTTATTCCCTGGTATTGCCTTTAGCGGTGCAGCCTTGTTTGTGTGGCAGGGATGGCTACCGAAAATTTTAGCGGCTTTATTAACTTTAGCCAATGCCGCTTGTTTATTTTTTACCGAGAGTCGTGGCGGTTGGATTGGTTTGATGGTCTTAGGAATCGTCTTCTTATTGCTATTATTTTATTGGTTCAAAAATTATCTACCTTTATTTTGGCAAACATGGCTTTTACCATTAGTTTTAGGGGGTTTAGCCGTGGTGATTTTAGGGGCGATTTTATTGGTGGAGCCGCTGCGAATTCGGGTGATGAGTATTTTTGCAGGCCGGGAAGATAGTAGTAATAACTTTCGGATTAATGTTTGGGATGCAGTTATCCGCATGATTCAAACTTATCCGCTTTTGGGCATCGGACCGGGTAATGATGCTTTTAAGAAAATTTACCCCCTATTCATGAAACCAAAATACACGGCTTTAAGTGCCTATTCTGTGCTATTAGAAATCATGGTAGAAACGGGAATTATTGGTTTTACCTGTTTCCTCTGGTTATTAGTCACAACTATCGGCCAAGGCATCCATCAAATTAAACTTTTACGCGATAAAATGGATAGTCAAGGCTTTTGGTTAATCGGGGCAATTGCCGCTATGGCTGGAATTCTTGCCCACGGTTTTTTTGATACGGTTTGGTATCGTCCCCAAGTTAGTACCCTCTGGTGGTTAGTTTTGGGTTTAATTGCTAGTCGTTGTTATTCCCCCGCTAGAGGTTTTGATCGTGGCAATTCTCTCCTCTAGGGGGGCGAAATGGGGGAGCATTGAGGAGTTATTTCAAATTACGGATAGGACTGCTCTGAAGGGTATTTGAAGCTCGTGTAGGCGCAGGCGAGGGGGATTATTAAGAAAAATCACAAATCTTCCATCCTACCATTTCTCGGTGGGCAAAGCAAGAGACAATTAAATTAGATCGTTTCCCAGTTTGTTCTGCGCTTGGCGCGATTTCCCAACTGCAATAACGAGAGTAAATCCCTGTGGCCGTTATAGAGACGAGGGAGGAAAATAATGGATCGTTCTCTTAAGTGGGCCGTCGCGATTGTCATAACTCTAATCTTCGTGCTTTCCCCGGTCTTTTCCCAGGGCTGTGGGGCGACAGAGTGGAACCCGAAAGGAGGGAACGGTCAAGATGCAATGCTAACCCTTACTCGCACTGACAACGGCAAATCCATCACCATGCAGGTCAATGACCTGCTGCTACTGTCCCTCGACGAAAATCCCACCACTGGCTTTCAGTGGGCGGTCGATGGTGTCGGGAGCGATTTAGTGAAGCTGCAGGCCTCTGAGTATGTACCTGCCATAGAGTCGAGAGTCGGCGGGGGCGGTCAGAGAGTCCTGACCTTTAAAGCGCAACGGGCTGGGATAGGCCAACTAAGGCTTAAGCTCTGGCGAGAGTGGCAAGGAGAACCGTCAATTGTCGAACGATTTACCGTCACGCTCCAAGTCCGAGAGTAAAGGCTTCTCAGACAGCCTGGGGCTAGTGAGTAACGACTTAGGAGGAAAAGAAAAATGAGTGAAACATTTGTAATTCCCGCAATGGGATGGTTGCCCGACTATCCCGATATTCGTGATGTCACTTTTCAATCTGAACGCGTACCGTCCAAACTGCAAGCTTTGGGACAGCCATCTGTCAAGCAAATGCTGGCCAAAGTGGGAGCAACGACATCTGCCCCAGCAGCGCTGCCAACCAGCGTGGACTTGAGGCCGTGGTGTTCCCTCATCGAGGATCAAAAAACTATCGGTTCTTGTACGGCCCACGCCGGGGTCGGACTGGTGGAGTATTTTGAGCGGCGAGCTTTTGGCAAACACCTCGATGCTTCCAGACTCTTCCTCTACAAAGTGACGCGCAACTTGCTCAAATGGACGGGAGATACGGGGGCCTTCTTGCGCTCAACAATGTACGCCCTCACCTTGTTTGGCGTACCACCAGAAGAATACTATCCCTACAATATCGCTGATTTTGACAAAGAGCCGTCGGCATTCTGCTACGCTTTTGCCCAGAGCTTCCAAGCGATCTCTTACTATCGCCTCGACCCCCCAGGAACGACACGGAGCAACCTATTAACTCAGATTAAAACCTACTTGGCAAATGGGCTGCCCTCAATGTTTGGCTTTACTGTTTACAGTTCTATCAGTCAGGGCAACACGACCGGCAAGATTCCTTACCCGACTCGGGGCGAGAGAGTTCTCGGCGGTCACGCCATTGACGCAGTTGGTTACGACGACAACCTCAAGATCAAGAATACCAATGCGGGTGGCATTGAAACCACTGGTGCCTTGCTGATTCGCAACTCCTGGGGGACTGGCTGGGGAAGCGCAGGCTACGGCTGGCTGCCCTACAAGTACGTCCTCGATGGGCTGGCGACTGATTGGTGGTCGCTAATCAAGAGTGAATGGGTCGATACGGGACAGTTCGGATAGGAGACCGATTCGATAAGGTGTGAGGGGCCAGATAAAGGCTTCTGGTGAGTTTTTTCAGAATAGGGGGGACGCTGGGAAAACTCACCGTTTGTTTAATTTTTTAGGGTATGCAGACTAGATCATAAATCGATGCTATCCAGAAGCACAAAAAACAAAAACTTTTACGAGAGATTGGAGGAGACAAGTTTATGTTATTACAAGTAGGCAGTCAAGGGTTACAAGTTGGACAATTACAAGCCAAACTTAATGAAATTGGCTTTAACTGTGGTCGGGTTGACAAGATTTTTGGACCCAAAACCAAACAGGCTGTTGAAAATTTCCAACGGGATCATTTAGGGGAATCGGAAGTAACAGGGATAGTAGATGAACGGACTTGGAATCAGATTATGGACCATCCTTCTGTTCGTCCAGCTTCTGTTTTAATTGATCCTGGTCATTCCCCCATCCATTCAGGTACTGATGCAAAAGATGGGACTCCTGAATATGAGATGAATCTTTTGCAAGCCAAGATCGTGAAAGCGGAACTAGATAAAGCAAGCATTTCAGCCGAGATTTTCGATCCAGCAAGCGATCCGCGCGATCTGATCGGACAAAAAGCCGCAGATCATTCCATGTTTCTCAGTTTGCATCACAATGCTACGGACAGAAAACCTCACTACACTTGTGTAATGGTTCACCCAACCAAAGCTAAACCAAAATCGATCGCTTTTGCCAAAAAACTTTCGACTTCGGTTGCTAATGCAATTGGACAAAGGGATTTTGGTGTAATGGAAAATGGTGTAACCGTTCTCTCGGAGTCTGAAGACACGAATTGTCCGATTTGTGTTCTGTGTGAGAGTTACTTTTTAGATGCCATTGATACACGAGCAGAAGCCGAAAAACTATCTACCGAAGCGGCTTATGCGATTGCGTCAACGGTTATTGCTGAACTGCAACCTGCATAATCAAAGCGGCTCTCTTGTTTATTATGGTAGAACATTTTGTCCGCAGTAATCAAGAGAGCCATCAAACTTATAAGGTGGTGTAAGTGTTCTGAAATTAAGTAGTAAGATAGAGGGGATGAATTATGAATAATAATGAAGAGAAAAAAGGATGGGTTGGCGGTAGCGTAATCCTTGCGGGCGTTGGGTTTCATGCTTCAATTTAACCTACGTTCATCTTATATTTAATTCCACCCACCTACTTAATTGATTTTAACGATTGGTGTAAACAAAAGTCTGAAGATAAAGAAGGTAGATATTTTAAATGCGAGTAAATCTAGTCGGTTTTTAATGTCAAACTAAAATTATCTTTTATCCTTGGGAGGAAATCAATATGTCTCAGTTATGGTCAGATAAAATTCTTGCTGCTATACAAGCAGGAAGGAGCATTTCCCATTCCTATCAACCCTCTCAATCACGCATCAAGATACTCAGTAACGGTGCTGTTTACATCAAAGCTGATATGGATACGGATGCTGATGGTTCACCTCGCGCACGGACTATTGATCCCAAATATGGTCAACTGCCAACATCTCTCCGCAAGAGCAAAGGTTGGCGAGGAGATGCTGAGTATGTCAATGCAGAAACCATTCCCTATTATGTTTTACCCGGAAATTTTGCTTCAGTCTCCGGTGTAACTTGTAAGCTAGGAGACTTAGCTCTTGTTCGTTGGCAAGGACAGGAAATCTTGGCAATTTATGCTGATCAAGGACCTAGCGATAAAATTGGTGAAGGCTCGATCAAACTGGTTGAAGCATTGGGAGAAAACCCTTGGAATGCTGGTAAAACTGAGATTATTAGTGGAATCGAATTTGGAGTTGAGTACCTGGTTTTTCCAAAATCAACTGCTACACGACCTATCCCATCCTCTTTTGATGAAATTCAATCTGTGGGTCTAGAAGTCTTTCGAGAATATTTTGGTGACGTAACCTACTCCATGACGCAGGAAGAAATGCAAGAAAAGGCCGGTGAAAATGATGTTGAGGTTTGGGAGATTATCAATGCGCCAAACTTTAAAACCTTGACTGATTTGAATTTACGTCCTTCTGTTGGTACAGGCTCACCGCCTATCACCACTATCCCTATAGATACAGTGATCAAAAGTCTGGTTGACTCTAGTTCTCAAAGACCGAAAGTTTTTCATGTTGGTTTTGGCAATAGTGGTTTATGGCTGATGGTTGAATATAACAACCAAAAAGGGTTTGTTAGAGCTTCTAAAAATTACATACTTCCGTGGTATCAAAATTGATTGATGATCGCATTCAGAGAGGTAATTTTACAGAAACTTAATCTAGCCTATACAAGATCGGGCGATCGCTTTTCTAGCAAGGAGGAAGGGAACGATCATTGAAATTGAATTAGCAACGATAGACATACATTTCCGTTATCGAACTGCTTGATTAGTACAGAACATAAAAGCAAGCTGTGAGCGGGTGATAATTTTTAGAGATGTCCACTTTTGATTCCACACTGTGAACAAAACATTGTTTTCTCCTGAGAGCAGATTTTCCGTGGACTCACTAAATTTTTTTACCCAAGCCTTGAGTTAGCTAAGGCAATACTAGCAATTAATAGATCGGCTCTACCAATTTGGCAGAATTTAGAAATACCCTGTAACTTACCATTCATCGATAACTGAAATTTAAGCATAGATGCGATCCTCGATCGCCACCGATTGCAGAAGTCTTTCCACGATCGCTTTAGCTTGACGACCGTGACTAGGAATCAGACGATGGCAGAAGACGTAGGGAGTAATTAACTTAACATCATCGGGAATGGCATAATCGCGACCTTCGAGGAAAGCGTAAGCTTGAACTGCTTTTTGCAAAACCACACAACCCCGGGGACTGACTCCTAAACTAATATCTTCGTGGTCACGGGTAGCGCGGACTAAATCGACAATATATTGCTGTAAAGCAGGAGCTACCCGGACCAGACTGACTAATCTTTGCAATTCTCCCACCTGTTCTAGGGAAATACAAGCTTCTAGCGATTTAACCGCCTCTTGAGAATGCTGTCTTTGTAACATTTTTAATTCTTCTGTGGCGCTGGGATAACCCAAACTCAGGCAAACGGCAAAACGATCCATTTGTGCTTCTGGAAGCGGAAAAGTGCCTTGATATTCGATTGGGTTTTGGGTGGCGATAACAAAGAAGGGTTGGGGGACCGGCCGCGCTTCTCCATCGACGGTAACTTGTTTTTCTTCCATGACTTCTAGAAGTGCCGATTGGGTGCGCGGGGTAGCCCGGTTGATTTCATCGGCCAACAGGACGTTAGCAAAAGCGGGGCCAGGGATAAATTCAAATTCGCGACTGTTGGGGTTCCAAATCGTCGTTCCCGTGATATCACTAGGAAGGAGGTCAGGGGTGCATTGTACCCGTTGGAAACGACCGTTAATTGAACGCGCTAAGGATTTGGCTAACAGGGTTTTGCCGACTCCGGGTACATCTTCCAGGAGAGCGTGGCCACCACTGAGTAAAGCCACCAGCACAATGCGAATCGATTCGGTTTGGCCGACGATGCTCCGGCTCAAATTTTCCATCAAAATATCAATAGCGTCTCTCATAGCACAAATGGGGGATTTTGTCAAGAAGATTAATGTTAAGTTTTTTTGATCTTAACGATTCTTTTCCTAATTTGCCCAAACTAGCGAGAAAAGTTGACAGACAATGGCGGGAAATTTTCTGCTAGGGAGCTAATCGGGGTTAGGGTGGCGAGCAGGGAGAAAATTAGTTAAGAATTGTTGCCAGTGGGCGAAATCAAGATTTTCAGTCGGTTCAGTACGGTAAAATCGAGAAGAATTTCTCTTAATCAGTGAAGATGAAAGCCAGTTCACTCGTTTTTAGTCTTGTTTTAGGAATCGCTGCCAGTACATTAACCAATAGTTTACCCGAAAATTTGACTTTCAATTCTCGGAAAATATTGGCTCAAGATCAGGCTCCTTCCTGTCCCCTTCCTCCAGATCTTGCCATCACTTTTCGCAATAGTGAATGTCAGGCAATTACCCTAGAAAAACCCCAGACTTTCTTCCGTTATTATAGTGACGAAAATTACAAAAAAGGTCGTTTTCTGACCACGGATCAATATACCACCAATGTGGAGGTGATCAGAAATTTAGCCCTCGATCAAAAGTGGAATCCTCCCAATCAAGCGACCAAAGTAATATCGGTGACTTTACCTGCGGGAACAACGGTTTATCAAGGAATTGTCGCCCCCCAGAATCCGGCTGATTGTTATCCCGGTGGTGGTCAGCAAACTTTTATTAAAGACTCGCGAGATGCCAATATACAATGGGGAGAGGGGCGAGCAATAACGGTTACATCTCTTTCCTGTCGCTAGAATATTATGGAAACGAACATGAGGGAATTAATTCAATCAATTGACCAAGCTATTACCGTGGCCGAACAGATGCCGAAAACAGAAA
Source organism: Microcystis sp. M169S2 (assembly GCF_020245865.1). NCBI lineage: Bacteria > Bacillati > Cyanobacteriota > Cyanophyceae > Chroococcales > Microcystaceae > Microcystis > Microcystis sp. M169S2. Next base: position 34,150 of record NZ_JADBUB010000082.1, on the reverse strand, counting down.
GATCGACTCGGATTGAGGGTTTAATTTCTGTCCTGAAAACCATCAAAAGTCAGGCGTTAGCTGGTCAATTACCACCGTCTCAAGGCATTGTTACCCTAGGATTAGCGCGAGAAGTAGCTGATTGGATCGATTCCCTCGATTCTCCTTTATTGAAAGCCGTGGGTAAAGTGGAAAGAGAATACCAAAAATATTAGGAATTGTCAGTTACAGAAGTTAGAATTAACCGAGAGCGATCGCAGTCTATCTCGATCTGATTTTTTAATCGATCGAGAGAATTAAATTTCTGTTCTGGTCGCAGGAATTGCACTAAATCCATCGTTAAAATGCGATCATATACATTGCCTGACCAATCCAATAAATGGATTTCCACACTGATAGTTTTTCCCTCGATCGTGGGACGATAACCGATGTTCATAACTGCTGGTAAGCGAGAACCATCAAGATGCACCCAACCGCAATAAACCCCCAATCGCGGCAATAATTTATCGGGAGGAACCTGTAGATTAGCGGTATGAAAACCTAATGTTCTGCCCAGCTGTTGCCCGATGACCACACGACCGGTTAAACTGTAGGGACGACCTAACATTTGCCCAGCTTGCTCAACGTTTCCTGCTGCCAAAGCTTGACGAATTAGGGAACTACTAATTCGACCCGTCCCACAGTTTTTTAAAGCAACAATCTCGACTTTAATGTTAAATTGAGAGGCGATCTGTAATAAATCTTCGGCTGTACCTTGACGACGATAACCGAAGCGGAAATCTTGACCAACACTGATCGATTTAGCCTGTAATTTTGCTACTAAAATCTGTTCGATAAAAGCCAAGGGAGTCAGGGAAGCTAATTGAGCAGAGAAAGGCAGTAAAACTAATTGTTTAACGCCTAAATTCTCCAAAACCTCCACCTTTTCCCCTAGAGGAGTTAATAACTGCCATTTTTCCCCCGTAAAAAATTCCCGCGGGTGGGGAGTAAAACTAACAACGGTGGGATAAGCGGGTTCATCCTGAAAAATTGGCTGTAGGACGGTTTGATGACCTAGGTGCAAACCATCAAAGTTACCAAGAGCGATCGCACTGGGGGCTAAAATACGGGTATTAGGGGAATCTACAATCCACACGCTGGCTTTAAGAACAGATACAAGAGAATAATTCAAGCGATTAATCTTGAGTGTAGCCTTTTGATTCTATATCAATCGGGCGATCAAGCCAAAAAAACGCCCCCAATTACTTGGAGGCTTTTTCAGAAAAAATAACTGTATTAACCTTCTGCTAATTTCAGATCCCGCAGCGCGCTAATATCCACTTGAATCGATGGCCCCATGGAGGAAGAAACGTAAACTGTGCGCCAGTAACGCCCCTTGGCCCCGGAAGGCCGGTTTCTGTCCACCGTTTCCTGTAAAGCTTTCAAATTGATTAACAAATCCTCGGCACTAAAAGAAGCTTTGCCAAATTGAACGTGAACGATCCCAGTGCGATCGGCCCGGAATTCCAATTTACCCGCTTTAAACTCAGAGATTGCTCCCGTTAAATCCGTGGTTACGGTTCCCCCTTTCGGTGAAGGCATTAAACCCCGCGGACCGAGTTGACGACCTAATTTAGCCACTTTCGGCATCATATCGGGGGTGGCGATTAACACCTCGAAATCCATCATCCCCTTGGCGATTTCTTCGATTAATTCTTCCGAACCAACGATATCGGCCCCGGCGTTGTTCGCTTCCTGTACCTTTTCCCCGCGAGTAATGACCGCTACTCGCACCGTGCGTCCGGTTCCTTTGGGTAAACTTACCGTTGTCCGCAGTTGTTGGTCGGTATATTTAGGATCGATACCTAAACGAATATGAGCTTCGGCGGTTTCGTCGAATTTCGCCGTCGCTAATTCCTTTAATAATGTTAGTGCCTCTAATGGCTCGTAGGCTTTATTTTCTACCTTAGCCTGGGCATCTCGCAAACGTCGTGAAACTTTTTTTACCATCTGATTTGTTGCTCCTTGGGTAATAACGAAGCTTAACTTCTCCCCGTAATAAGATTTAGTCTGAGATCTTGACACCCATATTTTTGGCCGTTCCCGCCACAATATTCATGGCCGCTTCGATGTCGTTAGCGTTAAGATCGGGCATTTTAGTTTGGGCGATTTCCCGTAATTGGTCGCGGGTAATGGTGGCGACAAATTTCTTGTTAGGTTCGTTGGAACCTCTTTCCACACCAGCCGCTTTGCGGATGAGAACGGAAGCGGGGGGAGTTTTGAGGACAAAGGTAAAACTCCGATCCTCAAAAACGGAGATTTCCACAGGGATGATCATCCCGGCCTGATCGGCGGTTTTAGCGTTGTAATCTTTACAAAACGCCATAATATTTACCCCGTGTTGACCCAAAGCAGGACCGACCGGAGGAGCAGGGTTAGCCTTACCAGCAGGTAAAGCTAGTTTAATAATTGCGACGACTTTTTTAGCCATGATTTAGTTTTGTTTTTCGACTTGATTAAATTCCAATTCGACCGGGGTATCCCGACCAAAAATGGAGAGCAGGGCCTTGAGTTTGCCGCGCTCGGGACTAACTTCGATCACTTCCCCTTCAAAGTCCTTAAATGGACCGGATAGAACCAAGATTTGATCGCCAACTTCCATATTGATTTTGACGACGGGTTCTTGAATCTGAGCTTGTTTGAAGATGCGATCGACTTCTGACATACTCAAGGGTAGCGGGGTGACGTGACCGCGGCCGCGTCCGTAGTGGCGTTTTTGTTCGGCCCCGACAAAGTTGATCACATGGGGGGTGTTTTTGACCACCTGCCAAGCGTCATCATCCATGATCATTCTGATCAGGACATAACCGGGGAAGACTTTTTCCTCACCGTGTTGCCGTGAACCATCCTTGCGGACTTTGACGGTGGCCGCTTGGGGAATCTGGACTTGCAGAATGCGATCGGCCACATCGAGGGTGTGGATGCGCTGTTCCAAATTAGCTTTGACCCGTTTCTCACAACCGGAAGCCACCTGCACGGCATACCAACGGGGTTTTTTCGGTAGGCCGCTAAGATTGAGTTCTTCGGGAAACTGCTCTTCTTCTAGATTCATGGGAACACCTTCCCCGCACCCCAGGCAAAGAATTTATCAATCAGATAGATGAGAGTGGCTACCAAAGTCACCATTAACATCACCGCCGCCGATTCGCTCAAAAGTTGCTGACGGGAAGGCCAGACGACTTTGGCGAGTTCTTCTTTGGTTTCATTGACGAATTCCTTGACCTGAAAAGAGCTTCCCTCTTTCTTGTCGCTCGCGTCTTTTTCTAGGGTTTCTTTTTTGGCCACGATCGCTACTCCTTAAAATGATACTCAAGCTATCCTTAACTTATCATTTTCACCGGACAACCCACACTAACCCTCAGACATTTAGATTATGTCCTTTGCAATTATCGGCTTGGTGATTACCAAACGCGCCCTGGAGGACTTGAACCCCCGACATCAGGTTTTGGAGACCTGCGTTCTACCAACTGAACTAAGAGCGCCCATTCGCTAAACTATTGGGCTTTTTTAAGGCCTTTATTTATTATAGCGTAGTTGTTGGCGATTAAGCAACTTTCTTGGTTAGGCTGTCGCCGGAAATTTTTTAGAGAGGGCGATCGAAACGTTCTTGGACCCTGGTGGCTTTGCCAACCCGATCGCGCAGATAGTAGAGTTTCGCCCGGCGTACTTTACCACGACGGATGATCTTGATATTGGCAACCCGGGGCGAGTGGAGCAGGAAAACTCTTTCTACTCCCACACCCTGGAAGACTTTGCGTACTGTAATCGTTTCGTTGATACCGCCATGGCGTTTGGCGATGACAATACCCTCGTAGGGCTGAATCCGCTCTTTATCTCCTTCAACGATTCGCACCCCTACCCGGATCGTGTCACCGACATGGATAATGGGCAGATCGCTCTTGAGATACTCGGCTTCGATTGATTTGATAATCTCTTCCGTTTTCATCGGCTTTCGTAAAACTGACAATTTCTCATCATACCATATTTTTTTAAGTACAGCCTTTCTCGTCTAAATGAAATATGCTCTAAACGGGATTAGGGACTTGCGCTTTGATAATGTATCTTTTGGGCGAACGCAGTTCGCCCCTACATTGTGGACAAAATCCGTTACTGTAGAAGTGCCAGGAACCTGCGCCCTCCGATCGCTCAAGTGTGCTGATCACCCTAAGTAGGGGGAAGTCCTTCGAGAGTCCCCGCAGCTAAGGGACTTACGCTTTGATAATATGCTATCTGGCTGGTCTGATTTTTCTACAGAGCGATTTTCTGGCTGGGATATTATTCCCAAGCAAGTCCCCTACGTCCAGCTTATAGTAGTAGCCAACAACCCCGACGAGCAAGCCATTTGCGCCCAATACCTGCGCCATAATCGCGTCAGATACTTTGCTTTGATCTAAGATTGAGTCAGCAATATCTAATTTGGAGTCTCAGGCAATGGAACCGATTTCTCTAATTCTCGCTGCGTTGGCTGCTGGTGCGGTTGCTGCTGCTAAGGATACGGCAGGAACAGCCGTTAAGGATGCTTATGAGGGTTTAAAAGCGTTGATTAAGAAGAAATTTGCAGAAAAAGGGAAAACAGATGATAGTGATATCGTCGATAAACATGAGAAAAAACCAGATTCAGAGGGGGTAAAAACACTGCTCAAAGAAGAGTTACTTGAGGCAAAAATTGATAGAGATGCAGAGGTTATTAAGACAGCAGAAGAATTACTCAAGCAATTAAAACCTGAAGAATTTGCCGCAGGTAAGTATAATATTAATGTTGGTGATGATATTACGGGAATGGTGGGAGATGGTACTTTTAAGGGAATTGCAGGAGATATTAGTGGTAGAAATATTAGTCAGAACATTAATTAGTTGAGAATTATTTAGGAGGGAAATTTATGTCAATTACTGTTGAGGTAGAACTTAAAGATTTTCTAATTCAAATCAATCAAAAGTTAGACAATCTTCAAAAAGATGTTACTGATATTAAGATTGAACTTAGTGAAGTTAAAGGTGAAATTAAGCGTCTGGAGGGAAAAATTGATGGTGTCGAGAAGCGTCTGGAGGTAAAAATTGATGGTGTCGAGAAGCGTCTGGAGGAAAAAATCGATGGTGTCGAGAAGCGTCTGGAGGAAAAAATTGATGGTATTGAGAAGCGTTTAGAGGGAAAAATTGATGGCGTGGAAAAGCGCTTAGAGAATCAAGAGTTTGTCAGTCGAGGGATTTTAGTCGCTTTAATTGTAACGATTTTAGGCGGTTTGGCTAAATTGTTTGGTTTAGTAGGAAGTCCTTAAAAATTGCTAATTCTAAAACTGCAATTTAAAGTTAACTTTAAAAGAATAATTTTGGGGTAGCAAAAATGACTGATAAAAGTTATTATTTAGAAATAGGGGGTGATGTTAAAGGTCTTATTGGTGATGGTGAATTTAAGGGAATTGCGGGTGATATTAGTGGCGGTGTAATCAATCAATATATTATTACCCAAAAGTCAGGAGTTGAGATTCAGGCTCAAACTTTAATTACGGGTTCACCTTATTTGGGTTTAAGGAAGTTTGAGGTAGATGATAAGGATAGGTTTTTTGGGCGAGATAATTGGATTATTGAGTTAACCGATTATTTAAAGCAAAAGAATGTTTTATTGCTTTTAGGTGCGTCGGGAAGTGGTAAGTCTTCTCTAGTTCAAGCGGGTTTAATTCCTAAGTTAAAGGATAATTTTGGCGCAAATAAATTGGTTAATTTAACTTTTGTTCCTGATGTTAATCCCTTTGAGTCTTTCTATGGTTGTCTTTTGGCAAATAGATATAAACAATCCCAAGCAAAGTTAGCACAAGCTGTTAAGGAAGATACTTTAATTAAGGTGGTTGAAGGATTAAAAAATAATTCTGATTTATGGTTTATTTTTATTGACCAATTTGAGGAATTATTTACTCGTACACCGAAGACGGAAAGAGATATTTTCATTAAAAGTTTGATTAAATTAATTGAAAATAATGATAGTTTAGTTAAAATTGTGATGACGATGAGGGCGGATTTTTTAGATAAATTAAGTCCTTATCCCAGTTTAGGAAAAATCCATGATCAGTATAGCAAGATGTTAACAGATATGGACGAAAGTGAGTTAAGATTAGCTATTGCTGAACCGGCGGCGAGAAATGGGGTAATCTTTGAAAAGGGATTAATTAATCAAATTATTGCCGATTTTTATGAACAGGCTGGCTCTTTACCTCTGTTACAATATACGTTAGATTTATTGTGGGAAAAAAATCATATTCAAGAGCGGATTTTAAATATTAAGACTTATCAAGAGATTGGTGGGGTAACGGGTGCGCTAGAAAAACAAGCGGATAAAATTTATGGTCAATTTAATGAACAGCAACGGAAAGCAGCAGAGGAAATTTTTCTAGAGTTAATTAGTTTAGAAGGGGAAAAAGCGGTTAGCAGAAGGGCGGATAAATCGAGTTTTGAACAGGAGGAAATGCAAAAGGAGGTTCTCTATCAATTGATAGATAATCGTCTTTTGGTGAGTAAGGGAGAAGACGGGAAAGCAACGGTTGAGGTAGCACATGAGGAGTTAATTCGTTCTTGGAAAGTGTTACAGGATTTAATTCGAGAAAAAGAGGAGATAATTGTTCTGAGAAGTCGTTTATATGCTGATGCAAAACAGTGGGATGATTTACAGAAGCAAGATGCAGTAAAAGCGAGTAGTGAGCTTTGGGGAGGTTCTAAGTTAGCTAAAATTGTTGAGTTTCAAAAGAATAATTCTCTGCCTAATTTAGAGGCTGTGGCGATAGAGTTTATTAAGGCGAGTGTTACTCAAGCTGAACGACAAAAAAATGAAAAAATTAGAACAGCGCGAAGGATTGCGGCGGGTTCTTTAGTGGCGGTGGTGGTTAGTAGTAGTTTGGGTTTGATGGCTTGGAATAAGACAAAAGAAGCCGAATTTAATCAAGCTGAGTCTCTTGGTAGATATTCCTTATCTCTATTGAATGAACATAAAAACTTGGAGGCTTTCGTCGAAGCGATTAAAGCGGGAAAAATTCTACAAAAGCAGCAGGCATACAACAAAAATGTGACAAATGCCTTACAGGAACTTCTCAACCAGAAAAGTGAACGCAATCGCTTAGAAGGGCATGATAGCGATGTCAATAGCGTTAATTTTAGTCCCGACGGCAAGACTTTGGTGAGCGGTAGTGATGACAACACTATCAAACTCTGGAATGTAGAAACAGGCCAAGAAATCCGCACCCTCAAGGGGCATGATAGCGCTGTCTATAGCGTTAATTTTAGTCCCGACGGCAAGACTTTGGTGAGCGGTAGTTATGACAACACCATCAAACTCTGGGATGTAGAAACGGGCAGAGTAATCCGCACCCTCACCCTCAAGGGGCATAATGAGCTTGACCTAGACGTTAATTTTAGTCCCGACGGCAAGACATTGGTGAGCGGTAGTGGGGACAAGACTATCAAACTCTGGAATGTAGAAACAGGCCAAGAAATCCGCACCCTCAAGGGGCATGATGACTATGTTTTGAGCGTTAATTTTAGTCCCGACGGCAAGACATTGGTGAGCGGTAGTTGGGACAAGACTATCAAACTCTGGAATGTAGAGACAGGCGAAGAAATCCGTACCCTCAAGGGACATAATTACTATGTCATAAGCGTTAATTTTAGTCCCGACGACAAGACATTGGTGAGCGGTAGTGCTGACAATACTATCAAACTGTGGAATGTAGAAACAGGCCAAGAAATCCGCACCCTCAAGGGGCATGATTACTCTGTCAATAGCGTTAATTTTAGTCCCGACGGCAAGACTTTGGTGAGCGGTAGTTTGGACAACACTATCAAACTCTGGAATGTAGAAACAGGCAAAGAAATCCGCACCCTCAAGGGGCATGATGAGCCTGTCAATAGCGTTAATTTTAGTCCTGACGGCAAGACATTGGTGAGCATTAGTCCCGAAGGCAAGACTTTGGTGGACGATAGTGATGAGGACAAGACTATCAAACTCTGGGATGTAGAAACAGGCCAAGAAATCCGCACCCTCAAGGGGCATGATGAGCCTGTCAATAGCGTTGATTTTAGTCCCGACGGCAAGACTTTGGTGAGCAGTAGTTTTAGTTGGGACAAAGAGGATGAGGATACGGGTATGAGCGGTAGTGGGGACAAGACTATCAAACTCTGGAATGTAGAAACAGGCCAAGAAATCCGCACCCTCAAGGGGCATGATGACTATGTTTTGAGCGTTAATTTTAGTCCCGACGGCAAGACTTTGGTGAGCGGTAGTATTGACAAGACTATCAAACTCTGGAATGTAGAAACAGGCAAAGAAATCCGTACTCTCAAGGGGCATGATAACACTGTCATAAGCGTTAATTTTAGTCCTAACGGCAAGACTTTGGTGAGCGGTAGTGGTGACAAGACTATCAAACTCTGGAATGTAGAAACAGGCCAAGAAATCCGCACCCTCAAAGGGCATGATTACCCTGTCCGAAGCGTTAATTTTAGTCCCGACGGCAAGACTTTGGTGAGCGGTAGTGCTGACAACACTGTCAAACTCTGGAATGTAGAAACAGGCGAAGAAATTCGCACCCTCAAGGGGCATGATAGCTATGTCCGAAGCGTTAATTTTAGTCCCGACGGCAAGACTTTGGTGAGCGGTAGTGCTGACAACACTGTCAAACTCTGGAATGTAGAAACAGGCGAAGAAATTCGCACCCTCAAGGGGCATGATAGCTATGTCAATAGCGTTAATTTTAGTCCCGACGGCAAGACTTTGGTGAGCGGTAGTGCTGACAACACTGTCAAACTCTGGAATGTAGAAACAGGCGAAGAAATTCGCACCCTCAAGGGGCATGATAACTTTGTCTATAGCGTTAATTTTAGTCCCGATGGCAAGACATTGGTGAGCGGTAGTGATGACAACACTATCAAACTCTGGAATCTTGGGACAGACTGGGGTTTAAGTGATTTAATGGAACGTAGTTGCGATTGGGTGCGGGTTTATTTGCACAATCCTAATTCTGGTGTCAGGGAGGAGGATAGGGGTTTGTGTGATGGGATTTGATCCCCCCCTGCCCCCCTTAAAAAGGGGGGAGAATTTAGTATCTGGGGAAATTTATCTAAATTTCGTTAAAATTATGATAGAAGGAATCGATCAGAAAAATGATGAATGAAAACTACCCGCTACTTTGAAGAACAAGTCTTGGTCAAAAGACCCTATCTTAAGCGAGAATGGTGTCAACAGGCTATCCAGAATCCAGTTAGACGAGAAATAGAACCAAACGGACGCATTCGTCATTGGTTATACATTCCCGAATTAGGAAAATACTTGCGAGTTGTCACTCTAGATGATGGAGAAACCATTCATAACGCCTTCCCAGATCGTAACTTTAAGGAGTAAAAAATGAAATTTAGTTATTATCCTGAAACCGATTCTCTATACATTAGCCTATCAGAAAAAACAAGCACCGATTCTCAAGAAATCGCCCCTGATATCGTTTTAGATTTTGATAGCGAAGGAAAATTAGTTGGAATTGATATTGATCAAGCTAGTCAAATTGTTGATTTAACTCGTTTAGAAACTGAGTCTTTCCCCCTTAATTCTGTTATTTTATCTCAATCAAAATAGTCTATATTAGAATCAAATAGCTAAAGAGATAACCATGGCTAAAATCTCCATTTCTTTACCCGATGAACTGGTTAATTACCTAGACCAGAAAGTAGAAAATAAAAGCATTTTCATCGCCTCAATTTTACAACAATGGCGACAACAACAAGAAGCAGAAGAACTCGCCCAAGCTTTTTTAGCAGTAGATGAACTAGAATTAGGATGGACTGACGAATGGCAAACAGCAGCGATTATCAACTCGGAAGCATTATGGCTGAAGTAAAACTTAAATCCAAGCATCTAAACTCCTTAAAAAAATTTATTTAAGACGCATTAACCGAAAGACTGCAAGAACTTCAAGAAGGAATTAAGCGCACTCAATAACGAATAACTTTTTTTGAAAATAAGTAGCTGGTTATAATTAAATTAAAAATGGATTTTAGGTTCGATCCCCCCTGTCCCCCTTGATAAGGGGGGTGCCGATAGGTGGGGGGATCCCCCCTTAATCCCCCCTTAATAAGGGGGGCATCTGATGATTTTTAACGCCTACCTACTTAAGTATCAAATGCAGACACAAGAATTTCTCAGACGATTTGAAAACAATGAATTGCAGCATACCTTAGACTTTGATGAATGGATGGGAGAAGCTTGGATGCTAGAAGCTTTACTGCAAGACAAAGAAGAAATTGAGGAGATAGAATTTGTTGATTAATGACTATTTTCAAGAGATTAGACATCTCATTGAAGCTTGTCCAATAGTTCAATTTTATAACCTCATTACTGATAGTAGAAGTCTTTATGTAGGGTTTGCTGAAAAAGTACGGGCGAAGCATTCGGATAGAAAATCTCTGGTTTCACCGATAGGTTATTGCCCGAATGCTTCGCCCCTACAGGACGCGGGCCGATGAAGATGCAAGGTTTTGAACGACGATTCTCTCAAAATCTTGCACCTGTTTCGCGAGAAAAGCCACAAATTTGACAGAAAAGAATTTGATTCGTCGGGTTGAGAAGGATATACAGTTCGGGTTTATAATGATAAAAGTTTATGCTCAGAAAATTAATTAGGGCTGGCTGAAAAAGTAGGGGCGAAGCATTCGGATAGGAAATCTACGGTTTCAGCGATAGGTTATGCCCGAATGCTTCGCCCCGAAGATGCAAGGTTTTCAACCACGATTCTCTCAAAATCTTGCACCTGTTTCGCAAAATAGGCCCCTAAAACCCTTACCTCGTCTATATTTCACATTTATTCAGCAAGCCCTAATTACACTCTTTTAAAAAGTTTCTTTATTTCGACAGTAGCCGTCAGTATCTCCCGTAATTGTAGCGTTTAGAAATGCCTAATCTTAACCAATTAATAAAGCGAGAAAGTATGAGCAACCCTTCTCGCTTTATTATAACTAAACCAACGCCTCCACAGCTTCTGGAACCACTGCCGTCTCGGTCGTGGGATTTTCCCCTAGGTAAATTCCCAAAGAACGGGCTGTTTTCACGATAAAACCCTCAGGATCCACGGGATAGGCACAGCGATGCTCTTGATGACATTGTTTGATAATTTTGATCACTGGTTTCAGGGGCAAACTACGCACTTGTCCCCCGCGCCAAATCACCACGCGATCGAGTTTTCCCTGTTCGATTAATTCTACGGCCTTAATGCCAAAAGCCGTGGCTAACAGTCGATCCATGGCCAAAGGAGGACGACTTCTTTGCAGGTGTCCCAAAGACATGGCCCGCACATCCATGGAATTGAGATAACAGAAGACGGGATCGGTAATGCACAAAGAGCGAGTTTTGTCAAATATTAATTTTTCTAAATAATCGGCAATATACTTCTCTTTTTGGTTATCTTCGTTTTTAACACCCTCAGAAATCACAATAAGAGCGAATTTACGACCTTGAGCGCGTAATTCTGCCAAATGACGACAACAACCGTCGATAATTGCGGGAGTGAGAGCCGGGGTTAATTCGGGAATAAAAATCGCATCGGCCCCCCCGGCAATTCCGGCATGAAGGGCTAGATGACCGGCATCTCTACCCATCACCTGCACAATCATCACCCTTTCGTGACTAGCGGCGGTAAAGGTGAGATCATACAAAGCTTGAGTAACGATATCGACGGCAGTGGTAAAACCGACTGCCCATTCCGTATAGGGAACGTCATTATCGATGGTTTTGGGAACCGCGATAATATTCCAGTTGCCTTTCTGGGCGAGATCGTAGATGATATCAATGCTCCCATCGCCCCCGACGACGATCAGGGCATCTAATCCCAGCATTTCGTATCCTTGCAGGATTTTCGTGGCAATTTCTGGGTTTTCGGGATGTCCTTTGCTCAAAGAACCCAAGACACTACCACTAAGAAACTGCAAAACGTCTAATCCTTTCAAGACCCCGGGTAGGTTATAGCCATGCTGAGTCAGGATCAAATCTTCGGGGTGATATTTCCCCTCGGCAATCTGCATAAAACCGTCGGTCCCGTAGGGAATGCCGTACACATCCCAACCCTTGAGTTTTGATGATTTCACCACGGCACGAATTACCGCATTTAACCCCGGGCAATCGCCACCACTGGTCAGAATGCCGATTTTTTTCTTTTGATTCTCGTTCATGGTTATATCCTCCAGGATTTTTTTGTCAGTTATCAGTTATCAGTGATCAGTGATCAGATGTAAGTTTTCAGTTTTCAGTTAAGTTTTCAGTTCACTGATTACTGTTTACTGATCACTGATCACTGAAAAAAGCTTCCCACTTTTATTTACTGGTGGTTTGAAAACGTTTCCAAACAGGTTCGTAACTTTGCAGAGCTTTCATATACTGTACCCGTTCAAAAGCGGTCGGATCTGGGCAATTCATTTGACTCATACTGCCAATTAACTGCTCGATCGATTCGTACTCATTTTCTTCCAACCAATGCAATAAACCCTGTTCGATCTTGGTAATTTCCTCCAAACCGTGGCGTAATAAAACACTAACTAACATGGTCGCTTTTGCCCCCACCATCATCATTTTGATCACGTCGATGGCGTTATGAATACCACTGGTAGCGGCAAAATCCGTCGGTACACGACCGTAAAGCATGGCAATCCAGCGCAGGGGTAAACGCATTGCTTGGGGATTACTGAGGATAATATTGGGGTGAACATCTAAGGTTTCTAAGTCGATATCCGGCTGATAGAAACGGTTAAATAATACCAACCCATCGGCCCCCGCTTCCGCTAATTGTTTAGCCATATTGGCCGTATTGCTAAAGTAGGGACTTAACTTCATCGAGACGGGAATCGATACCTCCGATTTGACAATTTTGAGGATATCAATATAGTTTTGTTCGACGTGATTTCCGGTTAATTCCAGGTCGTTGGGAACATAATAAACATTCAACTCCAAAGCATCAGCGCCCGCTTGTTGAATTTGAATGGCATACTCCAACCATCCCCCAGAGGTCTCACCGTTGAGACTGGCAATAATGGGAATATCGACCATTTCTTTGGCTTTGCGAATATGGTTGAGATATTCGTCGGAACCAACGTGAAAAACCTCCGGTTCGGGAAAATAAGTCAAAGCTTCCGCAAAACTCTCGGCTCCGTGGGTAAAATGATGGTGTAGAGCCAGTCTTTCCTGTTTAATCTGCTCCTCGAAAAAGGAGTGTAAAACCACGGCAGCGGCCCCAAAGTCTTCCATTCTCTTGATATTGTCGATATCCTCGCTCAAGGGTGCGGCCGCACCGATGACTAGCGGCGATCGCAATTGCAAACCCATGTAGGTAGTGTGTAGATTCATAACTATTCGTTGCTCCCTGTACCTTTTGCTGCTAAATACTGATACATTTGCCAGCGCGTATCCACATCTGCTTGTGCTTCTTTGAGCAGACGTTTAGCTTCCTCCGGCTTACTGGTGGCCAACATCTTAAAGCGATTCTCCGAGTAGAGAGTTTGCGCTACGGTAAGCTTAGGCGCACGGCTGTCCAATTGTAGGGGATTTTTGCCTTCTTTAGCTAAATCGGGATGATAACGGTACATTAACCAGCGACCGCTTTCCACCACTTCTTTTTGATGGTTCATGGCGGTGGTCATGTTGATCCCGTGAGCAATACAGTGAGAATAGGCGATAATTAACGATGGCCCGTTGTAAGCTTCCGCTTCCAGGAAAGCTTTGATAGTTTGCTCGTTTCTTGCCCCCATAGCCACGCTGGCCACATAGACATTACCGTAGGTCATGGCCATTAAACCGAGGTCTTTTTTCGGGCTGGGTTTGCCACCAGAAGCAAATTTAGCTACGGCGGCCCGAGGAGTAGCTTTCGAGGCCTGGCCGCCCGTATTCGAGTAAACTTCCGTATCCATGACCAAAATATTCACATTGCGACCACTGGCTAAAACGTGATCTAAGCCACCATAACCGATGTCGTAGGCCCAACCGTCACCCCCGACAATCCAGACGCTTTTCTTAACCAGATAATCGGCCACGGATAACAACATTTTCACTTGCGTGGTCGGGGTTAATTGCCCTAAACGGGATTTTAGGGCCTCTACCCGTTGCCGTTGTTCGTAAATTTCCGCTTCATCGACTTGGTGACAATTGAGAATATCTGCCGCTAGACTTTCTCCGATTTCACTAGCGAGGGTTCCTAAGAGTTCTGCGGCAAATTCTGCCTGTTTATCGATGGAAACTCGGAATCCTAAGCCAAATTCGGCATTATCTTCAAAGAGGGAATTCGACCAGGCCGGACCGCGACCTTCGGCGTTAACTGCCCAGGGCGTTGTCGGTAAATTACCTCCGTAGATAGATGAACAACCGGTGGCATTAGCTACTATCATGCGATCGCCAAATAGCTGACTGACTAATTTAACGTAGGGAGTCTCACCACAACCGGCACAAGCACCGGAAAACTCAAAGAGAGGTTCCTGCATTTGCTGATGGTTAATTTTGTTGAGATTTAGGCTTAATCGGTCTGGATTAGGCAAATTAAGGAAGAAATCCCAGTTAACTCGTTCCTGTTCCCGCAGGGGCAATTGGGGAGCCATATTAATCGCTCTTAGACGCGGTTGCGATTTGTTTTTAGCGGGGCAAACATCAACACAGAGACCGCAACCGGTACAATCTTCGGCGGCCACTTGGATGGTGAATTTTAGCCCTTTCCAGTCGTGATCCTTGGCATTCGCGACTTTAAAGGTTTCCGGGGCCGTGGCTAATTCGGCCTCATCATAGACTTTCGAGCGAATAACGGCGTGGGGACAAACGAGAACGCATTTACCGCACTGAACACAGACATCCGCATCCCAAACGGGGATTTCTTGGGCAATATTGCGTTTTTCCCATTGGCTAGTGGCGGTGGGATAGGTCCCATCGTTGGGAAGGGCGCTAACGGGCAATTCCTCCCCGTGACGGGCGATAATTTTGCCGAGGACTTCTCGGACGAAAGCAGGTGCGGTGTCGGGAATTGGGGGTCTTAATTCAAAAGCTTCGGGGGTGACAGTGGCGGAAATTGGCACTTGATAGAGGTGTTCTAGGGCAGAATCGACGGCTTTAATGTTCATCTGCACGATTTCTTCGCCTTTCTTGCCGTAGGTCTTGCGGATGGCTTTTTTAATTTGTGCGATCGCATCTTCCCGCGACAAAACCCCCGCTAGGGCAAAGAAACACACCTGCATCACGGTATTAATCCGGCTGCCCATGCCCGCTTCTTTGGCCACTTGAGTCGCATTAATCGTATAAACTTGCAGATTTTTATCGATGATAGTTTGCTGGAGATTGCGAGGTAAGTGACTAAATACCTCCTCCGGTGGATAGGGACTATTGAGGAGAAAAATTGAGTTCGATTTAGCGGTTTCTAGCAGATCAAATTGTTCGACAAATTCCCACTGATGACAGGCGATAAAGTTAGCATCAGTGATTAAATAGGTAGAGCGAATCGGATGGGGGCCAAAGCGTAGGTGAGAAACGGTGACGGAGCCAGATTTTTTGGAATCATAGACGAAATAACCCTGGGCATAATTATCGGTATCTTCACCGATAATTTTAATTGAATTTTTGTTAGCTCCCACCGTACCATCGGAACCTAAACCGTAGAAAACCGCCCGCACTACTTCGTCTGGTTCAGTGGAAAAACTGCGGTCATATTCCAGACTGGAAAAGGTAAGATCGTCAACGATACCAATAGTGAAGTGATTTTTCGGTTTGTCGAGACTTAAGTTATCAAATATACCAGCAATCATGGCTGGAGTAAATTCTTTGGAAGATAAACCGTAGCGTCCTCCCACAATTTTCGGCAGCTTGCCTTCGTACTCTTCCATAAAGGCATTTACCACGTCTAAATATAGCGGATCGCCCCCGGCACCGGGTTCTTTACAGCGATCTAAAACGGCTATTTTTTTCACCGTGGTGGGCAGAGCTGCCAGTAATTTTTCGGCGGCAAAGGGACGATAGAGACGAACTTTTAAAACCCCAACTTTAGCCCCATTTTGATTGAGATAATCCACGGTTTCATGGACGGTTTCCGCTCCCGATCCCATTAGAATAATCACTCTTTCGGCATCGGGCGCACCGTGGTATTCATAGAGATGGTATTGCCTTCCTGTTAATTGGGCAAAACGATCCATAATTTTTTGGGCGATATCGGGACAAGCATGATAGAAAGGATTGACGCTTTCCCTTGCCTGGAAATAAACATCGGGATTTTGTGCCGTGCCTCGTAACACTGGTCGATCGGGAGTTAAAGCTCTTTGACGATGGGCAATAATTAGGTCTTCATCGATCAGTTCTTTGAGAATTTCATCGCTAATTAATTCGACTTTTTGCACCTCATGACTGGTACGAAACCCATCAAAAAAGTGCAGAAAAGGAATCCTGGTTTCTAGGGTGGTAGCTGTGGCAATAGCCGCCAAATCTTGAGCTTCTTGAACGGAATTAGCCGCTAACATAGCCCAACCCGTACTTCTGGCAGACATGACATCACTATGATCTCCAAAAATTGACAACCCTTGGGCTGCTAAAGCACGGGCCGCCACATGGACTACTGAAGAGGTTAATTCTCCCGCAATTTTGTAGAAGTTGGGGAGCATTAATAATAATCCCTGGGAGGAAGTGAAAGTAGTAGTTAAAGAGCCTGTTTGTAGCGCTCCGTGCAGGGTTCCCGCTGCCCCACCTTCGCTCTGCATTTCGATTACGGAAGGAATGGTTCCCCAGAGATTAGCTCTGCGTTCGGCTGCCCAACTATCGGACCATTCACCCATAGGCGAGGAGGGAGTGATAGGATAAATAGCGATTACTTCACTGAGACGATAGGCAACGCGTGCAACAGCTTCGTTACCATCTATGGTTGCATAGGTTTTTGTGGTCATGTGTTCCCCTTAGTTTTTACGATATTTGTCGGGATTTTAAGTTTTTTTACGGCTCAATTTCGCACTAAATATCCTCTCGTTTCCCTGACAACCGAAGGATTTTCTTGAGCGTCGCTTTTGACTCCCTATCTACTATTGGACGCTTACGGCAGACAGGCTTAAGTAGAGCGATTTTTCTGTCTCCACCTCGATCATTATCCAGATTCTCGGCTTTCTAGCAATTCGTTATTTTTTCTTAATACGCTGCTGAGTTTGCCAGCAATTGTCACCTGGATTAATTAATATTGAGAATTGATAAGTAATCGTGCAGAATTAATTTCCTAAATTTTTGATTTTTGCCAGCGGTCTCAATAACCAGTTGATTTAGTCGGCCGATGAAGTTAAGATGTACTAGGTTGAACACAAATGAACTAAAGTACAAATTATCTTAACCCAAGGATAGGAAAATAGATCATGACTAACCTCGAATCCCTTACTCAAGCGCAACAGGAGTTGTACGACTGGCTAATTGAGTATATTCGTACTACGCAACACGCCCCTTCCATCCGGCAAATGATGCGAGCGATGAATTTACGCTCTCCCGCACCGATTCAAAGCCGTTTAGAACGTTTACGCACCAAAGGCTATATTGATTGGACAGAAGGAAAAGCACGCACTCTGCGGATTCTCAAACAACCAGTGCAAGGTTTACCAGTTCTAGGTGTGATCGCTGCCGGTGGTTTAGTGGAACCCTTCACCGATGAGGAAGAAAAACTCGATCTTTCTAACCTGTTGCAACGCAGTCAAGACTGTTATGCTCTGCGCGTTTCCGGAGACAGTATGATCGAGGATCATATTGCCGATGGGGATCTGGTGATTATGCGTTCTCTGACGGGTAGTGAAGCGGTGTCCAATGGGGAAATCGTCGCCGCTAGAGTCGAAGGCCACGGCACTACTTTAAAACGTTTCTACCAAGAAGGAGAAATCATCACTCTTCAACCCTCCAATCAAAAATATCAACCAATTACAGCCAATACCGAACAAGTACAAGTACAAGGGGTTTTGGTTGGTGTTTGGCGCGGTTATTAGGCAAAACTGGGGCGCACTTAAGCGCCCCGATCATTTTTCCTCTCCTTGGCTTCCGGAAAAGAATCGGGTTGGCAAACTAGGATAATATAAGGGTTTTAGCCTATCCCGAACTCAGGTGTTTTAACTTTTATGCCCAAAAAACAGAAATATCCCCATCTCTTGGGATCAAAATGGACGGCAAAACAAAAAACATGGGGCTGGCGACATTTTCAAGTGGTCAATCGTCAAAATCGCGGTCAATGGGTTTTTGCCGAATTAGTCGCTTCCTGCGATCCCACCGTCCGCTTCTGGATTAATGCTAAACAGTTGCAAGACGCGAATCTCTGGCAATCAGGTTGGCAAACCCTAACAGAAATGAACCAACCCGACAGCGCCGACGAGATTATTGTTAATTAGGGTTTGCGGCAAAAAGTTTTTCCTGGGGGCAGGGTGTGGGCTTCGGCCGTGAGCTCAGCCGAACGGGTGTGGGGTGTGGGGTGTGGGGTTTTACCGGTTTTGAGGTGGCCAATTACCTAATTTTCAGGGAAAAAGTACCTCAATTTTCCCCCTGATCACTCCCATGCCTGGTACTTTTTGATTGACAAAAAGTTTAAAAGTCTTACCAAACAAGGTTTTTAGATTTTTTCAGCAAACCCTATTTAAATTGCCTCTTGCCTCGTCTCAACAAGCAATTTAAATGCGCGGGCAGCTTACAGCTTATTACTGTTCCATAAAAGTCCGCACCGTACCATCGGAACCAAGCACCAGACGCAATTGGGGATTACCGGGTACATCGAGGGGAGAAACAAAAGGTTGATTGAGCAGGGGCATATTAGTGCGATCGAGATAGATTTTCGCCGCCTGTCCGAGGGGAATAATCTGTTTTAGGGAACCATCCTGATTTAAGACCAAACGGTACTCTAGAGTATGCTTGAGACTTTCCGGCGGTTGCCAACGGGACTGAAAATATTCTCTGGTTTCTGCCACTTGGGGAATTGTATCTAGTAAGTTCGTCTCTGGGGCTTTAGCAGTGCTTGTGGGCGGTTTGGGGTCTAAATTGACATTTTCAGGGTTAATAGGGCTTAGAGGCGGTAAATTGGGCAATTTTGGCGGTGCTGGAGTCGGATTCATCGTGGTGGGGGGAATATTTGCTAGTGCGTTTGTACCCTGAGCGCTGGTGACGGGGGGGGCAGTAATCGGGATGTTCTGATTATTCGGTTCAATTATGATCGCCGTGCCGCCGGGAAGCGAACCCGTGACTGGTGGCGGCGGTACAGGGGACGGCGGAATCACTAGGGGGACGCTAGAGGGGCGAACTGGGGCTGGAACGGTTGCCACGGGCGGCGGTGGCGGTAAAGGGGTTTTATTGCCCAAATTTGCCGGTAACTGCGGGTTTGGGGCGGCTGTTCCCGTGGGGGGTAAAGGCAGCGTTGGCAAGGGTTGGGGAATCTTGGCGTTATTGGGATCGCTGGTTAAATCATTGTTGACCACTTCTTGCCGTTGATAAAATGCGATCGCTATTCCCCCGATAGTTATTAGGGCTGAGGCGATTAATCCCGTCCACATCAGGGCATTTTTTCGAGTTTTCTGGCGAATTAATGGGGGTATTAGGGGGCTTTCATGGTTATATTCCCCTAAAGCATTGGCTAGATCGAATAATTGCGATGTGGTTAATTCGATCTCCTGTTTATCTCGATCGGTTAGCAGGGAACCTAAAAATAATTGATGGTGCAGAAGTCCCTGACAACGGAGAGAGGGTAAGGAGGGAAGATGACTTTCGGGGGAACCACTAGCCACGAAAGAGAGGGTAGAAACAGGACTAGAGAGTAAATTCTGCACATAATTAGCGACAATTTCCCCTAGGAGTTGTAATTGTGTGCGATCACCTTTGATCGTCACCTGTTTTTCCTCACTCAATCTAGGATCATCAAAGCGCAATTGAAAGTGGGCATCGTTTAAGACATTTTTACCTAGCCAAACCGCTAGAGGCGAACTATTTCCCCAAATTTCTAGGGTACAGGTGGGGGGTGTATATTTGCGAATTAGATTACTCATTTTTAGTTATCGGTGGGAATTATGAATTATGAATTATGAATTATGAACTGGGAAGCTTTTTTTCAGTGTTGCCAAAGGCACGGCGTAGCCGTCCAGTAAACAGTAAACAGTAATCAGTGAACTGAAAACTTACATCTGATAACTGATAACTGATAACTGATAACTGATAGCCTTTTTACTTTTTACTTGCCAAAAGGGTGTGCCAAAGAAGGAGATGACTGCGGGGGCTGCTGTAGAACAATAAATCGATTAATAATTTCCAGGCTAGGGAAGCAAGGCTAGAATCACTGAGATTATTTTCCGATATTTCTGGGTATTTTAAGCGAAAATTATCAATATAATTGCCCAAAAGCGTGGTTTTGACCGGTTCTTCTCCTTGAGTTCCCACTTGTTCCAAGAGAATTACAGCGCGACGGATTAACTCTTGCTTTTTTTGGGCTAGATGACAGAGGAGGAGAACTAGAGAACGGATGTCCGCTAGGGAAAGTTTTGACTGGGGTTGCCAGTGGTGGGCAACTAGGCGATCGCTTGTATCTGCATCTAAGGCTAATTCTTGGGCTGCTTGGGTGATAGAATCGGAGTCTAAATTAGCTAGAGAGACTAAAGCTGCCAAAATCAGGTTTAAATAGCTATTAATATTCTCTAACTGCTCGTTACTGGGTGAGATAGCTAGGGGTAAATCCTCACCCGTGGAGGACTCGGCAGACTGAGGCATAGTCAAGGACATAGATAATAAGGAATTGCCAGCAGAAAAACTTGGGTTTAGGAGAAAAAATCACTGGTTCTAAAGTGTCATAATAATTGAGATTGTTCTTTTCTTGCACGTCCGCTCACCGATTGCCTCCCACCCAATGAGTTTAGAATCCGCTACCGATGAAGTCATTAAGCAAAATTTAGAACAATTTCTAATTGTTTTGTCCGTTTCCCTGAGTGTGGCCACGGTTTCGAGGATTTTTAGCTGGTTTCGCCAAATTCCTTACACCCTATTGTTAGTGATAGTCGGTTTAGGTTTAGCCTTCATCGATATCCGTCTGGTGAACCTATCCCCCGAACTGATTCTAGAAATTTTTCTGCCCCCTTTGCTATTTGAAGCCGCTTGGAATACGCGCTGGCGAGATCTGAAGGATAATTGGATTCCCGTCAGTCTTTTCGCTATTGTCGGCGTAATTATCTCGATTTTCGGGGTTGGTTTTACCCTAGATGAATTGACCAATTTACCCCTATTTACGGCGTTATTAGTGGGTGCGAGCCTTTCTTCTACGGATCCCGTCGCTGTTGTCGCTCTTTTTCGGGAATTAGGGGCCAGTAAAAACCTCACCGTGCTTTTGGAAGGGGAAAGCTTATTTAATGATGGGGTTGCTGTGGTCGCTTTCGCTCTTTTGGTGGAAATTCCCCTCGGTGCTAGTGGTCTATCCTTAGAGACAACCATTAGCCGGATTGCTGCTTTTATCGGTATCGGGGTAGCAGTGGGTTGTTTAGTGGGTTTTGGTATTTCCTATCTGACTCAACGTCTCGATTTACCCCTAGTGGAACAGTCTTTAACTCTTGTGTCCGCCTACGGTGCTTATTTATTAACCGAGGAGTTCGGGGGTTCGGGGGTAATCGGAGTGGTGACTACGGGGATTATTTTAGGTAATTTTGGCTCTCGAATTAGTATGAGTCCCCGTACCCGCCTATTAGTCACGCAATTCTGGGAGTTTCTCGCTTTTTTTGTCAATTCGATCGTTTTTCTCCTCATCGGCGATCAGATTCGTCTCTCCAGTTTAGCCGATAATCTCAATTTAATTTTTATCACGATCGCTGCCGTGGTAGCGGCCCGTTTTCTGGCTACCTTTGCTTTGGCAACTGTTAGTAATGCCTTGATGGAAACTAAAATTAATTGGCGGGAAAAAACGGTTTTATGGTGGGGAGGTTTGCGCGGTTCCGTTTCTATTGCCCTAGCTTTAAGTGTGCCGGTTATTTTTCCCAATCGTCAGGATATCATCGATATCGTCTTCGGAGTTGTTCTCTTTACCCTTTTGGTTCAGGGATTAACTATTCAAACTTTCCTATCGAGATTAGACTTGATCGGTGATCAACCAATTCGAGAAAACTATGCGGAACTTTTAGCCCGACGGGTAGCTTTAAAAAGAGTTTTAGACTATCTTTCTAAGTTAGATAAATCTCCCGATGTTGCCCCCGAATTTTTTAGTTATGAGCAGCATCTCGTCAAAGAAAAGTTAAAGACTGTAGAAGCGGAAATACAATCTCTCAACGATAGTTATCCCCAATTACAGCTATTAACAATGGAACAACTTCGGGAAACCCTCCTAGATATCGAAGCTGATACCTACGCTGAATTTATTCGATCTGGCCGTTTAACTAGCAATTTATCCCCCGTCCTCCAAGAAATTCTCGCTGAAAGTAAAATTAGTGAACAGTAGGACTATTTTGGGGTATATACAATCAATCTCAATTCTCCTAACGACCAACGACTGGGTTTTATGACAAAAACCCCTCCAATTAATGAAGGGGTTTTTGTGGGGTTTTATGGGGGATTTTAGGAGACTTTTGTAGTTTCTTTTTCTGTCAATTGGGAGGGTTTTAGTTTGCGTTTGAGGGTGGAAGCTGCACCGAGTGTTCCTAGAGCGAGGAGGCTGAGAGCGGTAGAGGGTTCAGGTATACTGATGTTGATGTCACTACCTATATGATTTCCAGTAAAAACAAAAATATACTGAGGACTAAGAGTAATACTATACAAGTCCCTATGATTTGGTGCTGGATTATGTTCATGTCCTACTGTTTTTTGGGTTATTAAACCAGGGACGATCTTATCTCCAGCTTGAGAAAATGTAAAAAAATCACCTTCATCACTATCACCATCGTCAGCAGGAACTTTATGTTGAGCAGAAGCAAAAAAATCTAGACCATTTATTTGATTATCACTAAAAGCAACATAAAAATCCCAACACACTCCTCCATTAAATGCACATTTAATCTGTGGAAAATCATTTCTATCAATAGCAAAAAAAAGTGATTCGCCAGGCTCTATTTGTCCATCCCACTGGAAAGTAGCTGTAAAACTATCCTTCGTATCTGTTAAACTAATCAGTGTAAAGGAATTTGCGGTAACATTTTTAGGACATAAAGCAATAGTAGCTACTGTTATTCCAAGAATCAAACCTAAATTAAAGTTTTTCATTTTTAATAGTATTCCGAAAAATACTTCTACTAGCGGACAACAAGAGGATACACATTACCCCCCCCCACAACTGTATCAAAAGTTACAATTTAATAAATCTTTATATTCTTCTCCCTGGCTTAGGGATTGACAGGGGAAGGATTTTCAGGTATTTTACCCTGTTTTACTGCTTCTCAGGCGACCGATCGCCTTCCGTGAGGGATTGTGGCGCGGTGTGTCAGATTCGGTAATAGGGTTCAAAATTTCGCTAACACGGTTTGGTAAATTGACTCTAGCAACCAGAGATGATCGACGATCGCCAGATTGCAAAGGGCGGAGGTATCGCTGACGACGATCATAGCCAGCCTCGATCGCGCAGATGCTGAACATCCTGCTCAAAGTCTTCTACATCGTAGTGAACACAAATATCGCGCTCTGCCAGCAGTTTTTGAAAGTCCATGACTTCCATCCCGGCAATTTTACTGGCGCGACTGAGGGAAATCCGCTCTTGCTGAAACAGCGCAATGGCAATCTCCCGGAGCCAGTCGCCTTGGTTAAAGGTTTCGGCTTGGCTGAGGTTATCCGGTAGGTTCAGGGTAATTTTCATTGAGACATCCTCACGCATATTCTTCTCTAACCCGCCATATCTCAGTTAAAGCTTTGGCTCTTCTGGTTTCTGTGTGGAAACGAGGTCTATACTGATAGAATATCCGCCAAATAGTGCTGAAAGTCTTGCCCGATCAGCATTTCACGATTCCATAAGCAAAAATTATCAGACAAAATCGAGAAGAGCCATTAATTCTGTCGGGGTGATTAGAAAGGAATATCGTCTAAATTTTCCTCCACCGATGTGTCGCTGGGTTGCCAAGCGGAAGGATTAGAAAGTTCATAGGATGCGTCGTATTCAAAGTCCCCGGTGGAGACAGGTGCGACGGGTTTTTCCACCTCGGTTTTATTCGATTTGTGGGCATTGATTGGTACGACTTTTTCTGGAGTCGGGGCTGCCATTTCCCCGCTACTCATGCTGCCGTCAAGATGATAGAGATGACTAATGACTAATTCGGCCCGTTTTTCCTTAAAACCTTCGGGACGATCGATCGTCTGCATGGAGAGACGACCTTCCAAAATTACCCGATCGCCTTCATTATAGTTCTGAGCGACTTCTGAGGCTAAATTTCCCCAAGCTACGGCCCTTAAATTAGCTGGGGTTGCCTCGGCACGATTGGGAGAAAACTCGACTAACATTTGAGCGTAGGGAGTTTGATTATCTTGGGTATAACGTAATTCGGGACGACGGACAATTTTAGCCATTAAAATGCAACTGTTCATGGTCGAAAATCAGTCTGAATTTTTCTAATAGCACCATTGTACTGAATAAGTACAATGATCACCACTGTAGAGGTTGGGGAATTTTATGGGACTCTGGTTAAGAAAAAATCTCTTTAACACTTGGTACAACGTCATCTTAACCCTTGCGGGTCTATTTCTCTGCCTCTGGGGTGGCTTAAGTTTTCTTGATTGGTCGATAAATCAGGCAAAATGGGCTGTAGTGACGGAAAATCTCGGTTTATTTGTGGTCGGTCGTTATCCAGAACAGTCAATATGGCGAATTTGGCTGATTTTAACGATAATTGCGGCTTTATCGCTGTTTTCTTGGCAATTAAACCGGGGTCGCTTCCCCAATTGCCCCGCTTTTCTCCAACGCTGGTGGGGATTGCTCTGGTTATTGACTTTACCTTTAATTGCTTGGTTACTATTGGGGGGATTATTTTTAAAGGCAATTCCCCTCGATGATCTCAGTGGTTTAATCTTAACTTTATTAGTAGCGATCGCCAGTATGATTTTATCTTTCCCCTTGGGAGTATTATTAGCCCTGGGGAGACAGAGTGAATTACCAGCAATTCGTTGGCTATCTATTGGCTATATCGAATTATTGCGCGGTTTACCTTTGTTGGGAATTTTATTCATGGCTCAGGTGATGTTACCCTTAATTTTACCCGCCGGGACGAGACCAGAACGGGTGATCAGAGCGATCGCCGGATTTACCCTTTTTGCGGCAGCCTATCTGGCCGAAAATGTCCGGGGTGGTTTACAAGCGATTCCCAAAGGTCAAATTGAAGCGGCCAAAGCCTTGGGTTTAAAACCGATTTTCGTTTTATTATTGATCGTTCTACCCCAAGCTTTAAAAGCGGTCATTCCCGCTATTGTTGGTCAATTTATCAGTTTATTTAAGGATACTTCTCTACTGGCGATCGTGGGACTGGTGGACCTCTTGGGTATGGCAGGATCGGTTTTAGCTAATCCGAAATTTATCGGCGATTATCCAGAGGTTTATCTATTTTTGGCGTTTATTTACTGGATTTTCTGTTATTCTATGTCCCTAGCCAGTCGTAGGTTAGAACAGCGTTGATTGGGGTGTGGGGTGTGGGGTGTGGGGTGTGGGGTGATGGGGTGATGGGGTGATGGGGTGTGGGGTGATGGGGTGTGGGGTGTGGGGTGTGGGGTGTGGGGTGTAGGGTGTGGGGTGTGGGGTGTGGGGTGTGGGAAGCTTTTCAGTGATCAGTAAACAGTAAACAGTAATCAGTGAACTGAAAACTCACATCTGATAACTGATAACTGATAACTGATAACTGATCACTGATAGATGGCTACCTAGCTTTTTGTCATAAATATTGATATTATTTAACAATGAGCAGCAATTTATGGTAAATATATTTATTTAGGAGAGCGAGAAAATGGCTGGATTCTTTGGCCTGTTTGGCAATAAGACGAAATACGTCGATGAACCGATGGATATGAGCGCACCGGAACCGAAAGAGGCTTTTTACTTGGAACCCGATGACGCTAAAACTCTCGGTGATATCGACTTTATGCGGACACCGATCACGATCCGACGTACTTTCCCGAAAACTGCCTCGAATAAAAAGGGTGGCGAATCGATTAAACAGATTTCTTCTATGGAAGTCAGCAAAGTCACCGATAACGGTATTGTGGCAAAATCGGCTACTTCCGAGGCTAATAGTAAGGCTAACGCTGCTAATGATAACGTTCGTCGCGCTAACGATGACAATATCAATCCTTTCCTGAAAATGGCCCGCGAAATCAAGAAATAGTATAGGGTTTGCTGAATAAATCTAAAAACCTTGTTGGGTAAAACTTTTAGACCTTTTGGCCATCAAAAAGTAATGGATCTGGGAGTGATCGGGGGAAAAATCCCTGGACTTTTTCCCTGAAAATTAGGTAATTGACCCCCTCAAAATCGGTAAAACCCGACACCCCACACCCCACACCCTACACCCTGCCCCCAGGAAAAACTTTTTCAGCAAACCCTAGTATAGTAAGGTGAGCATTGGCCACCCTTGATATCAAACTTTGGTGGGGAAAGCCCACCTTTTTTTATGACCATTATTAACGGAAAAACCAAGTTATTAGGCGTAATCGGCGATCCTATCGGCCATACTCTTTCTCCCCCCATGCACAATGCCGCTATCGATGCCTTGGGGCTAAATTATGTCTATCTTCCCCTACCGATCGCCCCGAAAAATTTAGCAACTGCGATCGCTGGCTTGTCCGCCATCGATCTACAGGGTTTTAGCGTCACAATTCCCCATAAATTAGCAATTATTCCCTTATTATCGCAAATTACGGAGAAAGCCAGGCTAGTAGGCGCAGTTAACACCGTCTGGCGCACGGAAACCGGCTGGCAGGGAACGAATACCGATGTGGATGGCTTTCTCGCACCCTTGAAATCCCTTGACAAAGATTGGAGTCAGGTGAATCCAGTTATTTTAGGCAATGGCGGCGCGGCCCGGGCGGTAGTGGTGGCTTGCGCCCAGTTGGGCTGTGGCGAAATTCATGTGGTAGGACGCAATCAAAAGAAATTAGATCCTTTTAAAGAAAGTTGGGCGAATACCAGCCTCTATGACCTCCTAGAAGTGCATAGCTGGGACGAATTAGAGGGGCTGGTATCCACCACAGAACTCCTGATTAATTCTACCCCGATCGGAATGTCCCCCCAGGGCGAACAATCCCCTGTTGAGTTAGAATTATTAGACCTTTTACCCCCATCGGCGATCGCCTACGATCTAATTTATAATCCCCGGCCGACCAAATTTCTCCGGTTGGCCCAGACTAGAGGGATAAGAATTATTGATGGGTTAGAAATGTTAGTTAATCAGGGAGCGATCGCACTAGAAATCTGGTTAGGTCAACCCGTCCCCGTCTCGGTCATGCGGGAAGCTTTGTTAAAACAATTCTAAATGCTAAAATCCTATTTCTGGCTTTATTTATGCCCCCTTCTAGTTCCTTTTGGAAAACTCTGAATAACTCGATTCTAGTACGCTATCTATTATTATTTGGCTGTGGCTGGAGTCTAATTATCTTAATTAACTATTTCTACGGGATGATCGCTATTTTTACTGGTTCGGCAGTCCTGGCCGCTCTATTAAATTATCCCGTGGTTTGGTTATCCCGTTATCTACCGAGAGGACTAGCCATTGCTATTACCACCCTAGTAGCTTTTATCCTCCTATTTAGATTAGTCACAGGCATAGGATTAGAAGCGGTTAATCAGGGGAGAGGACTACTATTTAATCTTACCGATGCCCTTAGTCAAAAAGATTTTTTACCCTTTCAAGACTTTCTTGATCGATTAGATTTGAATAAAATGGTGGGAAGCTTACAAACCGGTTTAGCCACGGGTTTATCGCTTGTACAGGGAGTTTTTTCCAGTGTCTTTACGGGCATTTTCGGGGCGGTGATCAGTGTTTATATGCTCATCGACGGTGATAAACTCTGGCGAAGTTTTTTGCAACTTCTCCCCCTAGCATACCGGGAGCGTTTTGCCAAGTCTTTTCGACAAAGTTTTCTGGGATTTATTCGCGGGCAACTGTTATTAATGCTCTTTTTATCCGTGACGAGTTTCTTAAGTTTTTCCCTATTGGGAATCAAATATGGGCTAATTTTAGCGAGTATTCTCGGTGTTATCGATGCTATCCCGGGTATCGGGGCAACCCTGGGCATTTTGCTGGTAACTATCTTGACTTTTACCTCCCAGGGACTAGCAATTGCCGTTAAAGCTTTTATTGTCTGTGTTGTCTTGGTGCAAATTCAAGATAATATTCTTCGCCCTAAAGTTATGGGCAATGCCCTAGAATTAAACCCAGTAATTTTATTTTTATCCCTCTTTATCGGCGAAAGAGTTGCGGGATTATTAGGAATTTTTCTCTCCATTCCTATTGCTGGAATGATTGCGATCTGGATCAGTTACGGGGAAGAAAAACCAATAACAGATTTAGAGGAAAATCAGTTAGGAGAAAGTCAGGAGAATTAAGGGCTGATCCCCAGTCTCTACTATACAATTAGAGAAATTTGTTATCCACAACACTCGATCGCTACCTATGGAAAACCTAGATTTAAAGAAATCCTCGCCCCTCTTATTTATCTCACCGTTTTTTCTCTGGGGAACAGCGATGGTAGCGATGAAGGGTGTTATCCCCCACACCACCCCCCTATTTATGGCGGGAATTCGCCTTGTCCCCGCCGGAATGTTAGTTTTAATAGTAGCTTGGTTTTTAGGTCGTCCTCAGCCCAAAACCCTGCAAGCATGGTTATGGATTGCCCTTTTTGCTCTCATGGATGCCACTCTTTTTCAAGGTTTTCTGGCATTGGGATTAAATCGCACCGGGGCGGGGTTAGGATCGGTAATTATTGACTCCCAACCCCTAGCGGTGGCTTTAATGTCCAGTTGGCTATTTAAAGAAGTTATCGGTGTCTGGGGATGGTTAGGATTGGGTTTAGGGATTGGGGGAATTAGTTTAATCGGCCTGCCCGATCAATGGTTTTATGACTTTTTTGGACAAAAAGCGGTAAATATTGACTTTAGCTGGCAGGAATTACTAAATAGCGGCGAAATGCTCATGCTTTTGGCTTCCCTATCCATGGCGGTGGGAACAGTGTTAATCCGGTTTGTCTGTCGTCATGCGGATCCCGTCAGCGCCACCGGATGGCACATGATTTTAGGAGGATTGCCGCTATTTTTAGCTTCAGGTTTCACCGAATCCCATCAATGGCAAAATATCGATTTAAATGGTTGGTTAGCTTTAAGTTATGCCACGATTTTTGGTAGTGCGATCGCCTATGGAATATTCTTTTATTTAGCCGCCAAGGGCAATTTAACCAGTTTAAGTTCTTTAACTTTTTTAACTCCGGTTTTTGCCCTCAGTTTCGGGAATTTATTCCTTGGTGAGATGTTAAGTATATTGCAATGGGTGGGGGTATCTTTAACCCTCGTTAGTATTTATTTAATCAATCAAAGGGAAAGAATATCCCCACAAGTGCGGGCAATTTTTGCTAATCTTTCCTCACTTATACCCAAAAGCAACTAACTCAAATTCTGTGCGAATTACCTCGACTCTGGCAAAATTTGCTTCTTGTAATTTCTGGTTAAGATTTTGGGAGGTAAAACCAGTTTTATGAGCCATATAGGGCATTCCGGGGACTTCTGTTCCCATGCCGTAAAACATCCATAAAGCCCGCACGGGACCTCCAGGAGAAATATACAAAGGTTCATTTTCCATATCGCCTCTAGCGACAAATTCGGCGGCAGTTTGCATATCGGGAACTACGATCATTAAAAAGCCTTCGGGTTTAAGAATGCGTTTAAATTCTCCTAGGGCGATGGGAACTTCGTAATGATAAATATGTTCTAGATTATGACTAGAAAAAACCGCATCGACGCAGTTATCGGGAACGGCACTTAAATCGGTAATTGTTCCTAAAATATCGGGGTTAACAGCAGTATTGATATCGAGGCGAATTTCTTGCCAATTGCCATCGCGGAATAGTTTAGGTAAAGCTTCGGGATTATAGGGACCACAACCCACATTTAAAACCAGTTTTTTCGGGGATTTTAGCGCTGTTATCCCTGGGGGAGCATTCCAAGCTAATAAACAAATATTTTTCAAACCAAGCAAACCGTGATTAGCTACTTGATCATCTAAAATTATCTGGGCTTGGGGATGGGTTTTAGTAAAATCTTTTATTGCCTGTTGGAGAGCAGGATGCTGACATTTATTGATGATAATTAAAGCGTAATCAGACCAGAATTTTTTGGCGAAAAGTAAAGAGATGAAGAGGGATCGATAGTCTTCGGCGGCATCGTAGTAATAAACTCCCAGCTTTTCTTCACTGTTTAATTCTTCCAGATCATCAAAAAAGTTTTCCGTTTCTTGATCGCTTAAAAATATCTGTTCTGATAGTTGAAAATCCTCCAAATCCTCAGATAATATAGTTAGCTTTTCTCCCGATGGATCGTATTTAAAAAAAGCTTCTACGCCATAACCGCAGCGATCGCTATTATTGCAGAAAGCGGCGACTAAACTACCGCGACGAAAACAGCCAATTTGACAGTAAACCTCGTCCGGTTGCAGACAGGCAACGGCTAGATTGAGCAGGGGAAAGAGATTGCGATCAGGATAGGAGGCGGTTTTTTCGCTTAAAAGGGTTAATTGCTCGGAAATAGGCGACATCAAAGGCGATCCCCAATCCTGATACTGTTGGGGCAGTTTTTCTAAGAATTTCTGTAAATCCATGCTCTTGCAAAAGTGACGATCCTCACCCTTAATCATAGATCGTTGTGTTAGGGATGAAGTCACAGACTTAATTGTGGAAGAGTGCTAATCTGATCTATTAGCCCATCAGCACAAGTAGACCAACTTCTGATATGCCCTACAACTGCTTCCAGATCAAATTTTGGGGAGTACGGGGGAGTATTCCCTGTCCAGGTTCGGAAACCGTTCGTTATGGTGGTAATACTTCCTGTGTGGAGATGCAAGTCGGTAGAGAAAGATTAATTTTTGACGGTGGTACAGGGTTACGCATCCTAGGACAGTCTTTGATGGCAGAAAGTCCAGCGAAAGCCCATTTATTTTTCACCCACTCCCATTGGGATCATATTCAAGGTTTTCCTTTTTTTACCCCTGCTTTTATCAGGGGCAATACTTTTAAAATCTACGGGGTTCCCTCCCCCAACGGAGCAACCATCAAGCAAAGATTACACGATCAGATGTTACATCCTAATTTTCCCGTGCCTTTGCAGATTATGCAGGCCGATTTAGAATTTTATGATCTAGAAATGGGCGAAACTCTCCACTATGGCGATGTCAGGGTCGAAAACCGTCCTTTAAACCATCCAGGGGAAGCGGTGGGTTATCGGGTAAATTGGCGGGGTTTATCGGCAGCTTATATTACCGATACCGAACATTTTCCTGATCGCTTTGATGATAACGTTTTGGCTTTAGTCCGGCAAGCGGATGTGATGATTATTGATGCTACCTACACCGATGAGGAATACAACGATCCTAAGTATTCTAAGGTGGGTTGGGGTCATTCCACTTGGCAGCAGGCAGTTAAAATCGCCCGGGCAGCACAAGTTAAGCAGTTAGTTCTATTTCATCACGATCCCGCCCATAATGACGATTTTCTCGATCGCATTGGGGAACAGGTAAGAAAGATTTTCCCTCAAACTATTCTCGCCCGGGAAGGCCTGTTGATCGAACTGCGACCGGGAGATGATTCAGATAGATGAAGCGTAACCTAAGTCACTGTTCCCCACCATGAAGATAACTGCTCCCCGTGAGCGCAGATAAGATAGAATGATATAACTTCATCTGGGATTTTCTCTGATGCCATATTATAAAAATGTCCAATCAATCCTCACCTAACTCCACAGAAATACAAGCAATTTTTGATCAGATCGCTCCCGAATATGACCGCCTTAATCAAGAATTAAGTTTAGGATTACACCGTATCTGGAAATTAATGACAGTCAAATGGTGTCAACCCGAAAAAGGGGATTTTGCTCTCGATATCTGTTGTGGTAGCGGCGACCTGACTAACCTATTATCAAAACAAGTGGGCAAAACCGGCCAAGTGATCGGACTAGATTTTTCCCCACAACAATTAAAAATCGCCCGTCAACGTTTTAGCGCCACTAATATTAACTGGATGGAGGGGGATGCCCTCAATTTACCCTTTGCCGATTCTAGCTTTGATTGTGCCACTATTGGCTATGGATTACGCAATGTGGTGGATATTGCCCAATGTTTGGGGGAATTATACCGAGTCCTCAAACCGGGTGCTAAAGCGGCGATTCTGGACTTCCATCAACCCACCGAAACCATCGCCAAATTATTCCAAAACTGGTATCTCGATCATATCGTCGTTCCGGCTGCCGAGCGCTACGGCTTAACTGACCAGTACGCTTATATTAGTCCCAGTATCGATCGCTTTCCCCGGGGCCCAGAACAGGTAAAATTAGGCTATCGGTCGGGATTTTCCGGCGCTGTTCACTATCCACTCCTAGCAGGACTGATGGGAGTGTTAGTCTTAAAGAAATAACTCACTCACATTTCCGTTTATTTTTTGCTGCTAAATTGAATCTCCCTACTCTTTGGACATGGATCTTACCGCCGATCGCGGGGGCAATTATTGGCTATTTTACCAACGATGTAGCCATAAAAATGCTATTTCGTCCCTACAAGGCGATTTATATCGGTAAGCGTCCTCTTCCCTTCACCCCGGGGTTAATTCCTCGCAATCAAGATCGATTAGCTGTCCGGGTATCGGATACGATCATGGGTTCCCTGTTAACTCCCGAGGAATTACAAAAACTGGCTAAACGACTCCTCGACACCGAAAGGGTACAGGGGGCGATCCTCTGGCTGTTACAATTAGCTTTAAAACAAATAAAAGGCGATCGGCAAGCAAAAACAGCCGAGATTTTGGCGGCGATTCTTCACGATTTATTCGGGGAATCTTTAGCGAGATTACTAAAAGTTTTAGCCCGACGGCAGGACTTTTTAGAAAAACAGATCAATCAAATTTTTGATCGCCTAGTCTTAGAATTTTCTCTCAGTGAACAACAGGCGCGACAATTCTCCGATTGGCTATTAGAAACCGTCCTACCTGCTGATGTTATCCGTCTAGCTTTAATCGATTTTTTAACCGATCGCAATATTCAGGTTATCGATGAAGGATTTCGGGAAAAAACCAGTGGAACCTATTGGGTAGTAGCCAATTTATTCGGTTTACGCAATGCTCTCGCTCGCTTACGCACTTTTTGCCTTGATGAAAAGGATTTAGCTAATACCAGAATCAAAGAATTATTACTATCTTTAGAGATGCGTAATCGTCTGAAAAACTGGTTACAAGGTATCTCTTTGCAAAATTTACCTATCTCCACCGTCAGACAATTGCGTAAAACCACTAGGGATACGGTGCGAATTTATATTCAAGAAAGTGGCGAACAATTTCTGCAAGATTTTGGACAAACGATCGACTGGGATCAAATCGCTAATTTAATTATTAATCGTCTGCAATCTTCGGAGTCAATGACTACATCATTAGGGGTAATTAGTCAAGAGTTAGCGTTAATTTTAGAGCGTTATTTAGAGGAAGATTTAGAGAAATTAGTCGCCCAAATTATCCCGATTCTCAACATCGATCAGGTAATCCGCGATCGGGTGAATGCCACTTCCCCGGCTGATCTGGAAAATGCTATTCAAGGCATTGTTAAACAGGAATTACAGGGAATTGTTAATCTCGGTGGGATTCTTGGTCTTCTAGTCGGACTAATGCAAACAGTTATTTTAATTGCACAGAATAGAGGGTAATAATTAGGGTTTGCTGAAAAAGTTTGTTGGTGGGGGCAGGGTGTGGGGTGTGGGGTGTGAATTTTCCCCCTGAAAAAGCCTTAATCTAACAAGGTTTTTAGATTTATTCAGCAAGCCCTAATTAGGGTTTGCTGAAAAAGTACGGGCGAAGCATTCGGGCAATAACCTATCGGTGAAACCGTAGATTTTTTATCCGAATGCTTCGCCCCTACAGGACGCGGGCCGATGAAGACGCAAGGTTTTGAAGCACGATTCTCTCAAAATCTTGCACCTGTTT
>NZ_JADBUB010000081.1:0-5846 GCF_020245865.1 Microcystis sp. M169S2 | reverse complement strand
TGGGAGTGATCG
This sequence comes from Microcystis sp. M169S2, assembly GCF_020245865.1. NCBI lineage: Bacteria > Bacillati > Cyanobacteriota > Cyanophyceae > Chroococcales > Microcystaceae > Microcystis > Microcystis sp. M169S2. Next base: position 5,834 of record NZ_JADBUB010000081.1, on the reverse strand, counting down.
GGGGGAAAATTCAGGGACTTTTTCCCTGAAAATTAGGTAATTGACCCCTTCAAAATCGGTAAAACCCTACACCCCACACCCCACACCCCACACCCTGCCCCCAAGAAAAACTTTTTGCCGCAAACCCTAATTACTCACTTGCATAAATGAGATACTCCCAAAGAGGGATATTTATGAAGTGGAATCTGACCTGCGGAATGTTGGATATAATCTAATTATGTACTAAAAACAGGAAATTCATGACAAATATTCACTCGATCATCGGTATATTCCCCTCCAATGAAGAAGCAGACATAGTTGTAAGGTGGTAAACGACGTAAATATGGTGGCTCTACCACAAGACATGGGTTCCGTAAAGGAGATTTAATTTCTTCTCCCAAAGGAATTGGTTATGTTAGTGGAGATACCCAAAAACAGCTATCTGTAAGCGATGCCAATGGTCAACGATTGGGACAGATAACTGTTAGTAAGATTCAGTTAATTCGTCGTTCTAACGGTTTAATTGTTTCTCACTAACTTATGTAAAGCCGCCCTCCGCTATCGCTAAAGGGCGGGGTTTCAGACCCAGTTTTTCGATGAAAGCCCTGTTACTCTACCCTGAGTTTCCCCAGTCTTTCTGGTCTTACGATCGCTTTATGGAAATCGCGGGACTGAAAGCCACCATTCCACCCCTCGGCATCATTACTGTCGCCGCCCTCCTCCCCCAAAACTGGGAGATTCGATTTTATGATCGCAACGTCAATCCTGAAACAGAAGCCGATTGGGAGTGGTGTGAGTTGGTTATCCTCTCTGCCATGTTGGTCCAGAAGCCAGATTTTCAAGCTCTGATTCAAAAAGCCGTGCAGTTAGGCAAAAAAGTCGCCGTTGGCGGTCCCTACCCCACCTCTGTCCCCCAGGATGCCCTGGATTCTGGAGCGAACTATCTCATTTTGGATGAGGGAGAGTTAACCGTTCCCCTGTTTTTGGAGGCGATCGCTCAAGGTCAAAGCCAGGGAATTTTCCGCTCTGGGGACAAGCCAGACGTGACCCTCAGCCCCATCCCCCGCTTCGACCTGCTTCAGCGAGACGATTACTTAATGATGGCAGTGCAATTCTCTCGCGGCTGTCCTTTTAACTGCGAATTTTGCGACATTATTTCCCTCTACGGGCGCAAACCTCGTACTAAAGAGCCGAGTCAGATTTTAGCAGAGTTGCAGACTCTCTACGACCTAGGCTGGCGCGGTTCGTTGTTCATCGTCGATGACAACTTTATTGGCAATCAGCGCAACGTCAAACGCTTTCTCAGAGACTTGATTCCCTGGATGAAGCAGCACGACTATCCCTTCACCTTTATTACTGAAGCCTCGGTCAATTTGGCGGAAGATGATGAATTACTGCACCTGATGGCTGAGGCGGGGTTTTATTCTGTCTTTCTGGGGATTGAAACTCCTGACCAAGATAGTCTGCAAGTGACGCGCAAACTGCAAAATACTCGCAATCCACTGGTGGAAGCCTGTCGCAAGATTAATGCAGCCGGTTTGCTAATCTATGCTGGATTTATCTTGGGGTTTGATGGAGAGCGCTCTGGTGCGGGGGAAAGGATTCAAGCCTTTGTGGAAGAAACCAGTATTCCTCAGCCCATGTTAGGCATCCTCCAATCTTTGCCGAATACGGCTCTTTGGCATCGTCTCAAACGGGAACAGCGTTTAGTTGAGGGTGACAGCATCCATCCGACGGGAGATCAGAATAGCTTGATGAATTTTATCCCCACCCGCCCGATTGCCGAAATTGCCAGAGAGTATGTCGAAGGCTTCTGGACGCTGTACGAACCCAGCCACTATCTCCGACGCTGTTTCCAACAATGTCTCGGTCTGGGTTTGCAGTCAAAACACAAGCAAACCATGCAATTTCCCGTGGGGAAGGGGTTACGGCTGATTACCCAGTTAATCTGGCATCAGGGTATCCGCCGAGGGAACATTCGGGGACAGTTTTGGCGGCAATTATGGACGATTTGGCAAAAAAAGCCCCAAGTTCTCAATCTCTATTTAGGTCTGTGCGCGGCGGGAGAACATTTTTGGGAGTACCGGGCCTTAGCCAGAGAACGGATTACTCAACAACTAGGCTACGATCCCTTAGAAGTTTCTGGTCGTCCCAACCAGAACTCATTCTGACTCGATAGGGAGGATTGGATTGTATGGTCAAGAGATCGCTCCAGGCCTCCCCTTCGGGAATTAAACAGGCTAAACGAGCCTTTGCGCTCACGGGGTGGACTCAGGAAAATCTAGCAGGGGAAGTGAACTTAAAGACCCGCCAGCCGATTTGGCGGTTTTTCACAGGAAAACCCGTCGATCGCCAGGTTTTCCTGGAAATTTGTTCGATTCTGGATTTGGATTGGCGGGAGATTACCCTCGCTCCGCCCGCAGAATTTCCTGAACCAGGAGAACTGGCGAAAACTAATATTGATGCTCTGGTGCAAGAGGTGCGAGCGCAACGCCTGGACACCATCCAAAACCAGTGCGGCATCTTGCAGTTACTAGACATCAGCCATCCAGTCAACATTGATGACATCTATGTGGATGTCAATATTTTGGCGGAAATTGCCAGTCAACAGTGGGTGGAGATTGCCGATTGGCAAAACTTGGGTCCCGCTGAATTCGATCGCGTCGGTTTGGGAGAGGTTGAGCAGAAGCAAATACCCGGAATGCAGGCTGTTGAAACTTACTCAAAGCTCAGAGTTTTGGGCAGGCCGGGGGTTGGCAAAACTACCTTTTTGCAACATCTGGCGATTCAGTGCAACCAAGGCGAGTTTGCCGCGAATCAAGTGCCGATTTTTATCTTATTGAGAGAATTTGCCGAGGAGTCCAGTCCCAGGGGTGAATTTAGCCTGTTCAACTACATCCGTCAGGCATTGCTCACCTCGGGAATTTCCAACCCGTCTGTGCTGGAAACCTTACTGCAAGCGGGCAGAGTCCTGCTGTTGCTCGATGGCATGGATGAAGTTCTCAACCAGGACATTACAGCAGTTCTGAGAGAAATTCGCCAATTCTCAGAAAAGTATCATCGCAATCGATTTGTAGTAACCTGTCGCACCGCTGCCCAAAAACTCCAGATTCGAGGTTTCACTGATGTAGAAATTGCCCCCTTTACCCAGGCACAAATCAGCACCTTCGCGCAAAAGTGGTTTGTGGCACTGAGCAAAACGACTGCTCACGCGGGGCAGGAGCAGTCGGCTCAGTTTATGCAGAAGTTGGACTTGCCGGAAAACTGGCAATTTCGGCAACTGGTGGTGACACCTCTGTTTCTGCATCTCGCCTGCTGGGTGTTTCAGGGTCAAGGGAAATTTCCGAGCAAGCGGGCTGAGTTTTATAAACAAGGGCTGGATTTGCTGCTGGGTAAATGGGATGAAGCGAGAGGAGTCGAACGCGATCAGGTTTACCGGGGGTTTTTATTGCCCCAAAAATTGAGGCTGTTGAGCCAGCTTGCAGCAGTGACTTTTGAACAGGGGCAGTATTTTTTTGAGCAACGCACGATTGAGCAATACATTGGCGACTATTTGCGGAATTTGCCAGGTGCAACCCTCGAAGCAGAGGAACTCCAACTCGAAAGCGAAGCCATGCTGAAAGCGATCGAGGCACAGCATGGAATCCTCACAGAAAGGGCGCGAGGCATTTTTTCATTTTCTTATCTGGCATTTCAAGAATACTTCACGGCTCGAAAAATAGTTGCCAGCCATAATTTGCAGGCATTAGAACAAGCACTGGGAGGGTTGGTGAGTCACATCACCGATTCCCACTGGCGCGAAGTCTTCTTGTTAACGGCTGCCATGTTGCGAAGTGCAGATGCGCTGGTGCAGTTGATGAAGCAACAAATTGATGCCTTAGTCGCGCAAGACTCCTATCTGCAAGAGTTTTTGAGTTGGGCCAGCCAAAAATCCCAGCAGCTTCCAGACGAAACCAAAGTGGCGACCGCACGCGCATTTTACCTTGCCCTTGCCCAAAGCCCGCATACGGCAGATCGCTTTGCCTTAGCCAGCACGCTCGATCAGGGGATGTTTTTAGATGCGGCGTTGGAGAACTTGCTGGTAGAGTTTGCCATCGACCACAGTCAGGATTTTGCCTATGTCAATGCTTGTAGCGAGGCACTCAACAACATTCTGGTGATGGTTCTGGATGCTGGATTTTATAAGTCTTTGCAACAATTGAGAGACCAACTGCCACCTCCGAGTCAAAACCTGGAACGGCTTCAGCACTGGTGGCAGAAAAACTATTCTGCCTGGGTGGAACAGTTGCGGGGTGCGATCGCCAATTATCGCAATATTCATCATCCCTGGCAGTTTACGACTGAGCAACAGCAGCTGCTCCAACGCTACTATGAGGCCAATCAACTCCTGATCGATTGTTTGAATAGTAACTGCGAAATAACAGCCGCAATCCGGCAAGAAATTGAAGCCACGTTGCTGTTACCTCAAAAGGACTTGGAAGATCGGGAATGGCAAGGAGATTAAATTGATAGACCACTCATTTGGATTTTACGGGTTCGCTTTCTTTGGGATCATCCTGGCGCGATACTTTCTCGTGGCTGGGGGAACCTATTTGTTCTTCTATTCGCCCTTGAGTCAGTCCTTTGTCAATCACAACCTGCGGCATTGGTCTCCCTCTTGGCGATCGATTCAACAAGATATCACGCTCTCGGTTCTTTCGGCGGGGGTGTTTGCGCTGGCGGCGGCTTTCATCATGACAGGATACAGTTGGGGTATTACCCGCTTATACAGCCACCCTCAACAGTATGGGCTGTGTTATTTAGGGGTTAGTTATGGTGCTGTGTTGGTTCTCCAGGATGCCTATTTCTATTTCACCCATCGCTTGTTTCACCACCCGTCACTCTTTCGGTGGTTACACCAGGGGCATCATCGCTCGCGCTATCCTACCCCGTGGACTTCGTTTGCCTTTGACCCACTAGAGGCGATCGTTCAGTCTCTCTTCCTGGTCGGCATTGTCTTTGTCCTTCCCCTGCATTTCATCACGTTAATTGCGGCACTCACCACGATGACGATCTGGGCAGTGTTAAATCATCTTGGGATCGATCGCTTGCCCTCCTCATTTCCCCATCATTGGTTGGGTCGGTGGTTTATTGGTCCTGCCCATCATTCCATTCATCATCGCAAGTACACCGTACATTACGGTCTATATTTCACGTTCTGGGACAAACTCCTCGGAACTCAAGACCCCGATTATGAGCAGAAGTTTGATGAGCGTCTGACGGGTAAAGTCGATGGAATTTAACTCGTGCATCGCCCGTTACATTTTGTCTCGTATTCAAGCAATTCATACAGACTCAATCAATTCATACAGTAAATCAAACAACCACCCGTTACAGTAATACCAGAAGCAGAATTGTTAGCTCAACTTAGGTAAGCAGTTCTCAACTCCAACAAATTCAATAAGGAGAGCATCATGAGCTTAAAAGATAGAGCCGAGGCAACCGCCAAAAATATCGAAGGTAAAGTTCAAGAAGCAGTAGGAGATCTGACTGGCGATCCCAAAGCTCAAGCAGAGGGCAAGGAAAAACAGGCAGAGGCAAAAGTTCGTCACACTATCGAAGATGTGAAAGATGAAGTCAAAAAAATTATTGATTAGTAGGTCGTTTGTCACAGCAACCGCCATTCAGACAAATGATTGAAACCGGGCTTTCATCGGAACTCTTCCTCAAAAAATGGTGGCTCTTCTGGTTTTCGTGTGTTAATTTTTGTTATGAATTAAAGCAAGCAAACAGCTTAAGTCGAAGATGTTGAAAATTGGTAAATCCATAACTCATTCTTTTAATAAGCTTTATTTTGGTATTCATTCCCTCAATTA
>NZ_JADBUB010000080.1:0-8087 GCF_020245865.1 Microcystis sp. M169S2 | reverse complement strand
ATTTTAACTCCCTTGATAACTTAAGAAGTAAACTTTACCATCTTTTAAATTCTCTATCCAATGACACGATCGGGTATTTGACGGGATGGTCTTGGATTTTAGAAGCTCTATGTCTGTCAGGAATTTAGAAAAATGGTATTAATACTAAATCCGTTGAGTAACGCACAGAAAACGGGTTTCTCGGAGAAACCCGTTTTCTACTCATGCAAAAGGCAATAGGCACTCTTGCAATAGATAATCAGTCTTTAATAATCCGAATTTGGTATGATTAATTCTGTCTGGGTAGTTAATCACTACTTCAAGAACGATTATCGCGATTAACTTTCCTGATTAACCAATAACTTGCCGCTAAAGCTAAGGTTCCCACAGTGAGGGCAATTAAATCATCTTTACTGTATTTATTGGGGTCGAAAATAATAATTTTTCGAGAGATGGCAATCAAAGCCGTAACTACGACTAATTCAACCTGTACGATGTGTTTTCTTAAGTAAGCAGTGACGTTTTCTAATAACTCTAAAGCGATCAAAATATTGAGAAATAATCCGAAGATTTCAATTAAAGTTTTACTAAAAAAACCGACGGGTTCCGTAGTAAATAAATCTTGGATTAAGATAACTACTAGATCATAAAGAGAAACAATAATAACAACAATTAAGGCTACGGATAAAACCTTAGAAACTATGTTTTCAATGAGATGAATCGACCTCATGAAATCTTCATCGCGCCATTGTTGACCGAAATTGATAAGTAGTTTCCGTATCTGTTTGAGCATGATCAATTAAGTAGGGTTTGCGGCAAAAAGTTTTTCGTGGGGGCAGGGTGTGGGGTGTGGGGTGTAGGGTTTTACCGATTTTCAGGTGGTCAACTACCTAATTTTCAGGGAAAAAGTACCTGAATTTTCCCCCCGATCACTCCAAGTGCTGGCACTTTTTGAGGGGAAAAAAGTCTAAAAGTCTTACCCAACAAGGTTTTTAGATTTATTCAGCAAACCCTACTTAGAAATAATTTTACTTGAAGAAGGCTTCCCTAAAAAAAAAATCTAGGTGCGATTGCTATTAAGTCAACCGCACCCCAAACTAATACAAATGCTCACATCTAGCTAACATCATCGTGAGCGAAACGATTATAGAGGAAGTCGAGGGCATAGTTACGCAGACGATAATATTCCGGATCCTCCATAATTCTCTCTCGATCGCGGGGACGGGGGAAATGAATATTCATCACTTCGCCGATTTTCGCTTCCGGTCCATTGGTCATCATTACCAGCTTATCAGCGAGGAAAAGGGCCTCATCGATATCGTGGGTAATCATCAACACCGTACAGCGTTTATCTTGCCAGATTTTCAGCAATTCTTCCTGTAATTCCTCTTTGGTAATCGCATCCAACGCACCGAAAGGTTCATCGAGAATCAACACTTCTGGACGGATAGAAAGGGCCCGGGCGATCGAAACCCGTTGTTTCATCCCCCCGGAGATTTGGGGAGGGGTTTTATCCATAGCTTCGGTTAAACCCACCATAGCTAAATGTTCCCGCACGATCGAGCGTTTTTGTGCCTCTGGAGCATTGGGAGACACCGCATCTACCGCGAGATAGACATTTTCAAAAACACTTAACCAAGGCAATAAAGCATAGTTTTGAAACACTACCATGCGATCGGGCCCGGGTTTAGTAATTTTCTTGCCGTTAACTTTAACAATGCCATCGGTGGGAGAAGAAAAACCCGACACCATATTTAATAGGGTCGATTTACCGCAACCGGAGTGACCGATCACACAGATAAATTCACCTTCATTGATGCTGAGATTAACATCCTTAAGGACGGTGTAGGGGCCTCTAGGAGTGGGATAAACCTTAGAAACTCCTTCAATGGTAACAAAAGCTTCTTTAATGGGGGCCTGGGTTGCTCGGTTAACTGTGTCAGTGGTGGTGTACATGATTAGTCTTTGGGGGAAATTAGATAATAGGAGCAATAACTAGGGATAATTGGCTAGTAATTATCCCCTTAGTCGATTTTTAGGCAATTTTGCGAGATTCACTGGCACCAGGACGAGCATCAATAGCCACTTCGGCCATGGTGACGTTTTGTTTGATCTCTAAACTATTGAGATAACCGATCGGATCCTCGGCATCAAACTCGATACCATCGAATAAAAGGATCGGTGTGCGACGATATTTAATATCCCCTAGACCCAATTCCCGGGCTGCGGTACTGAAGACACCCACCCGACAGACGCGTTCGAGAATTTCTACCCAGTTACGGGGGAAAGGAATGTGGCCCCAGCGTGCCATTTGGGTCATCATCCAGAGGTGTTCGGTACGACTGGGACGATTTACCCCATCTCCATAGAACAGATGGTGTGCATATTCTTTCATCGGTTGATCGAGACTGCACGCGTAGGAGTTGGGATCACCCAGTTGGATATAATCGATATTGGTACTAAGATACTGACGACTGGCGAGGATTTGACGAATTTCTTCCTGATTCCCTTCCTCGGCACAGTAGCGACAACCTTCCAGCAGTGCTTTAACTAAAGCGACGTGGGTATTAGGGTATTTATTGGCCCAATCTTCCCGAACTCCCAGGGCCTTACCTGGGTGGCCCTGCCAGATTTCTAAGTCGGTGGCGACGGTGTAACCGATACCTTCCATGGCGGACCTGAGATTCCAAGGTTCACCGACACAGTAACCGTCAATACTACCGGTTTTCAGGTCGGCTACCATTTGGGCTGGGGGAATAGTTTCGAGGTGAACGTCTTTATCGGGGTCAATTCCCGCTGCCGCTAACCAGTAACGTAGGAGCAAATTGTGCATGGAGGAGGGGTGAACAATGCCAAAAATATGGCGCTGCTCCTTCGATTCCAATAGCATCTGTCTTAAGGCGTTACCGTCAATCACTCCCTCGTCATAGAAGCGTTTAGCGAGGGTGACACCGTTACCGTTACGAGTCATAGTCAGGGCGCTGACAATCGGCAAAGGTTGCTCCTGATAACCACCGACGGTTAACCAGGTGGGCATTCCTGAAGGCATTTGCGCCCCGTCGAGGAATCCCCCTGCGATCCCGTCCACAACGCCTCGCCAACTGGTTTCCCGGACTAAATTCACCTCATCTAGACCATGTTTAGTAAAGAATCCCTTTTCTTTGGCCACTGCTAGGGGCGCGCAAGCGGTGAGGGGAACAAAACCGATTTCTAGATTGACTTTTTCTAAACCGTGACGGGCAATAACTTCGACTTTGCGGGCGCGCAGTTTTTTGATCCGTTTTTGTTGGTTGAGGAAATAGATAATTTCACTCCGGAGACTGTAGTAACTGGGGTGTTCCACCACTTCCATGCGTTTGCGGGGACGGGGGATATCCACTTCCAAAATACCGCCAATTTTTGAGCCGGGGCCGTTGGTGAGCATGACGATGCGATCGGATAATAGCACCGCTTCATCCACATCGTGCGTCACCATTACCGAGGTCATTTCGTATTCTTCGCACAGCTGCATTAACTGTTCCTGTAGATTACCTCTAGTCAGGGCATCTAACGCGCCAAAGGGTTCGTCTAAAAGGAGGACTTTCGGACGAATGGCTAGGGCGCGAGCGATCGCTACCCGTTGTTTCATCCCCCCCGATAATTCGTTGGGACGTTTATCCACTGCATGGCGAAGATTGACCAGATCGATATATTTTTCGACTTCGGCTTTTCTTTCTTCTTCTGACAGTTGGGTGAGAACTTGATCGACGGCCAGAGTAATATTTTCTTTGACAGTTAACCAGGGCAAAAGGGAATAGTTTTGGAAAACTACCATGCGATCTGGTCCCGGTTTTTTAATGCTTTGACCTTGCAAAGTCACCACTCCTTCCGTGGGCAAATCTAAACCAGCGATCATGTTTAAGAGGGTGGATTTTCCGCAACCAGAGTGACCGATGAGGGAGATAAATTCCCCTTTTTTTATCTGTAAGTCAATCCCTTTCAAGGCCACATATTCACCGCCACCACTGAGGGGGAATACTTTATCGATGTTATCGACAGCGACAAACAAACTCATAGTTTTTTCTCCTTAAATTTGCTCAAGTTTTAGTTATTTAGAAATGGGGAAAGTTTCCCCATTGATTCCCTATTGACGAACGATTTGAGTTTGCAACCAAGCCATAAAGCGATCGAGTAATAAACCCACACCCCCGATATAAAACAGAGCGAGAATAATATCGCTAATGTAGTTATTTTGGTAGGCATCCCAGATAAAGAAACCGATACCGACGATACCCGACATAACAATTTCCGCCGCAATAATCGCTAACCAAGCTAAACCGATCGCAATTCTCAAACCAGTGAATATGTAGGGAAGTGCCGAGGGAATTAATATCTTGAAGAAGAATTTTTTGCTGGACAATTGCAAGACTTGTTTAACGTTGATATAGTCTTGGGGAATTTGTTGGACACCGACGGTAGTATTAATCAAAATCGGCCAAACTGCGGTAATAAAGATAACGAATAAAGCAGCTGGTTGGTTTTGTTGTAAAGCGGCCAAAGATAGGGGAACCCAAGCAAGAGGAGGAACTGTTCTCAGGAATTGGAAAAGGGGATCGAGGGCCTTATTTAAGAAAGAATTTAAACCGACCATAATCCCAACTCCAATACCCACCACTGCAGCAAAAGAATAACCGATTAATACCCGTTGCAGACTGGCTAAAGTTTGCCAAAATAGTCCCTTATCAATGCCTCCACGATCAAAGAAAGGATACATTAAATAAGTACGGGTACGCTCATTGGTGATTAGGTCGGATGGGGGGGGTAATTTGATTAATCCCACCATCGAGACTAATTGCCAAACAATCAGAAAACCCAAGGTACCGATAATCGGGGGAAGAATGTCATGGGAATGCTTTTTCCAGAATTTACCGAAGTTGAAACCACCGTTACTTTTTCTGCTGACGCTACTTGCCATTTTGCCGTTTTCCTTTGTTGAAGATAAAGTTACTTGATTGGGGAGAGAAGAAAACATTTTTGGGATTGATAGACTAGATTTTTTATGCACCTAGCCTATCGGTAAAAGCTCGCTATTTTTTGATCTCCAAACTATCGAGATAAGCTTGGGGATTGGCAGGATCAAAAGTCTTGCCATCAAAGAATTTTTCGACACCGCGGGAGGTACTGGTGGGAATATCAGCTGCGGGAACTCCTAATTCTGTAGCTGCCGCTTTCCAAAGATCCTCGCGGTTAACCTTGTCGATTAATGTTGAGGCAGTGGTTAAAGTTTCTTTCGGCAAGAAACCCCAACGAACACTTTCGGTTAAAAACCAGAGATCATGACTCTTATAGGGATAGGAAACGCTACCGGCGGGATCTTTCCAGTAGAAAACCCCTTTATTTTTGTCGGTGATTTCCGGTTTACCGTCACCCATTTTCTGCATTCCTTTGAGGGGACCGGCGATAATTTCTTCTTTGAGGTTGAAATAAGCCGGTTTAGCGAGAATTGCCGCCGCTTCTGCCCGATTTGCCTCTTGATCGAGCCATTGCTGCGCTTCCATAATTCCTTTTAACACCGCTTTGGTGGCTTTCGGGTTTTTATCCACCCAATCGGCGCGGATAGCGAGGTATTCTTCCGGGTGATAGGGCCAGATTTCTGCGGTTAAAGCTGACATAAAACCGATCTGATCAGCCACAATGCGCGCCGGCCAAGGATCGCCGGTACTAAACGCATCCATGGTTCCCGTTTTCATGTTGGCCACGGTTTGGGCTGCGGGTACAGCAATTAGGTTAATATCCGTATCGGGGTTAATACCACCAGCCGCTAACCAATAACGAATCCAGAAGTCTTGATTAGCTTTCGGGAAAGTATAGGCGGCTTTGAAGGGAGTTCCCGTCGTTTTCATGCCGAGGATGTAATCTTTGGCCGGTTTCAGGTCTAAACCGATATTTTTGCCCTCGTGTTTACCTGCGATCGCAATTCCGTTACCCTGGGTGTTTAACTGCGCTAACACATACATGGGGACTTTAACGTTATTTTTGGTGATTAGTCCCTCGGAAATTAGGTAAGGCATGGGCATTTGCCACTGTCCCCCGTCAATTCCGCCCGCATCTGCCCCAATTTCGACGTTATCTCTAGCGGATCCCCAGTTTGCTTGTTTCGAGACTTCCACATCGGGCATCCCGTGTTTGGCAAAAAAGCCTTTTTCCTTGGCAATAATTAAGGGTGCGGCCTCAACGATAGGAATATAACCTAATTTAATTTTGGTGGTTTCAGGAGCTTGTTCCGGGGCGATGGCGACGGGAGAGGCAACCGGGGAAGCGGGCGCGGTGGTGCTGGTTCCACCCGTAGTGTCGGGGGGATTACCTACACAACCTTTGAGGACAACGGCCCCTGCCGCTGAAACTGCCGCTGTGGTTAAGAATTTCCGTCTCGAAAAATTTGACATAGAATCTCCTGCCTGCTGCTAAAGCAAGTATGTGTGCTGAATTATGGGTAAAGGAATCCCTCGCTAAACTTCCCTTCTAGCCCGTGCTATAGAAATTTAGCTATGGAATATTGAATCTCGATTGAACTTACTAAATAAGTCTAGCGGAATTTGGAAAAAATAATTAATCCGATCGAGAATTTGATTTACAAAAATTTAATTCGATTGATAAGAATTAATTAAGACCATTGATATATCTAGCTTCTAGCCACTTAAAAAGGTTTCCGCAGGAGCGCCGGCGCAGGGGAGTGGGGAATTATGAATTATGAATTATGAATTATGAAGTGGGGAGAGGGGAGAGGGGTGATGGGGAGCAGGGAGGTGGGGAGAAACAACAAAACGAGCCAAGGGTGAGTTTTAGGAATGCGGTTCCTTGCGGCTTGGTAGAATGGACAATATGCTTTCACCCCAAAGTAATGACCAGATCTAAAAAGCCGAAATCACCGAACTCCTCTGATTCGCCTACCTCTCCTTCCTTGGCTCTGTCTTCCCTACATTTTCGTCTCCAAGCTTTAGAGGAGGAGCATCAGTGGCTCCTTAAGCAGATTGGCAGAAAACGCAACGAACTGAAGAAATTCCTCGACCAGATGCGTTCCCTGGCGACGGAGATTTTCCAGAGAGGGCAACCCCTCTATCAAAAACTTACCGACCTCGACCGCGAAATACACGCCCTTTTTGACGAAATCCTCACTGCTAGAAAATTGGGGCAGCAGACAAAAAAAAGGATTCTCGGAATTTACGAGACACTTCAGTTAACGGGGGTGATTAGCCCGAAATTTGAGGATGGAGATGAAGAACTAGACGAACTTTTCGGAGACGAAGAGTCGGAAGGATCATCGGAGCAATCCGCGCAGGATTTCTTCTCTGGGGGAGACTCCTATAACCGTCACGATGATGGAACAGAGATATCACCTGAAAGCTCGCCTAAATCTCCTGAATCTAGACAAATACGCCGCACTTTCCTGAGAATGGCTGAGATTTTTCACCCCGACAAGGTTACAGACCCCGAAACTCGGATGCGTCACAACGAGATTATGAAGGAAGTCAACCGTGCCTATAAAGAGGGAGATATTGCCAGACTGCTGGAAATCGAACGACAGCATCAAATGGGGGACTCTTTCGCGGTTGAAGGCTCATCGGAAAGCGACCTCAAACGACAGTGCGAGAGGGTTGAAACCAATAACGAACTACTTAAAAAGCAATACGAGAACCTGAAAAGAGAACTGCGCTCGGTGCGAAATACCCCGGAAGGCGAGATGGTGAGGGCCAGTCGCGCTTGTGAGAAGGATGGCATCGACCCGATTGAGCAAATGCTAGAGGAGATGAAATTACAAGTTCAATCCACCGAAAAAATCTATAATTTTGTCCGTGACTTCCGCGATAAAAAGATAACGGTTAAAGAGTTTCTGCGCGGACCGGTCAGGATGGGCAGAAGCCCGGAAGAGATGGAAGACATTCTTGATCAACTTCTGGAGCAACTTCGCGGAATCAGCCGTTAAAGAGAGGGCTCTTCTAGGTTCTGTGTGAGCATGGTATAATAGTAACACAGAACAGGAGGTGGGTTATGTGGATAAATTTTGATCAACTCCTCGATTTACCAAATGTAACAGTGGTCAATTATCAAAAAATTGATGAGACAATTTT
>NZ_JADBUB010000008.1:0-3015 GCF_020245865.1 Microcystis sp. M169S2 | reverse complement strand
CCTTATTAGATAGTAATGGCAGTGAGATTACTAGCTCCACTAATGGCAGTAACGATAGTGAAAGTATTACTCGTCAACTCAGTGCGGGTACTTACTTTGTCCGGGTTTATCCCTACAGTGGCAGCACTAACTATAACTTAACCCTGTCGGCGACCACAGCCCCAGTTGTATCCGGATATAGTGCCATTTCAGGATACGGTTTAGTTAATGCCGCGAAAGCCGTCGCTGGAGCCTTGAATCAAAGTCCTTTTGCCGATGTTCCCACTTTTGGTGGTGCTAATGACTGGGGGGTTAACTTAGTTAATGCTCCCGAGGCTTGGGCAAGAGGTTATACAGGACAAGGAATCGTCGTTGCTGTACTAGATACAGGAGTTGACCGCAATCATGCCGACTTAGCGGGCAATATTTGGACGAACGCGGGCGAAATTGCCAATGATGGGCTTGATAACGATGGCAACGGTTACGTTGATGACGTTTATGGCTGGAACTTTGCCAATGGCAATAATAACACTTTAGATGGCAACCGCCATGGTACTCATGTGGCGGGAACCATTGCTGCTGCTAATAATGGTTTCGGAGCCACTGGTGTGGCCTACAATGCCAGAATTATGCCAGTGAAAGTTTTGAACGATTCCGGTAGTGGCAGCTATAGTGGCATTGCCCAAGGAATTCGCTATGCTGTGGACAACGGTGCCGATGTGATTAATATGAGTTTGGGGGGTGGTAGCACTGTTAGTGTGGTTCAATCGGCCCTCCAGTATGCCAGCAGTCGCGGTGTTATCGTGGTTATGGCCGCTGGTAATGAGGGGGCAGCTCAACCCGGTTATCCCGCTTCCAATGCCACCTCTTGGGGTCTTGCCGTAGGTGCCGTTAATAGTTCTAACCAGATGGCTTCCTTCTCCAATCGTGCTGGCTCCAATTCTTCGATGAGGTATGTCACCGCTCCAGGCGTGCGAGTGTATTCTACTCTCCCTAATGGTGGCTATGGTTTCTTGAATGGAACCTCCATGGCAGCACCTCATGTGGCTGGAGTGGTGGCCTTAATGTTGAATGCCAATCCGAATCTGACCGATGCTCAAGTACGTCAAATTATTACTGCCACAGCAGGTAATGTCGTCTAAAACTTGGCTGTTTTTCGGCCTCAGATTTCCTATCTTTAGCCATCAGCTTTTCGCTGATGGCTGATTCTTGTATCTCATTATCTAAATCACTCGTTAAGATTGCAGGGGAGCGCCGGAGCTGCCGAGCAGGGAGGGACAGTTCGAGCATTTGTACTAAAATTTCCAATACTCGGCGATTCCCGCCCATGGTTAATTAAGAAAAATAAACTGTAGCGAAATATACTTTTTTTCCATGTTCTAATGGGGATAGATAGGGGGAAAAAAATCATGTCGAAATCACTCTTTACCGATGCCAGCAGTCGCCTAGAACGGGCCCTTAAGTATGTCTCCATTTCCGATGATGCGATCGAGCGGTTAAAATATCCCAAAGCTAGTCTCAGCGTCTCCATACCCGTCCGTATGGACAACGGCACTTTAAGAATCTTCCAAGGCTACCGCGTCCGCTACGATGACACCCGCGGCCCCGGCAAAGGAGGGGTGCGCTATCATCCCAACGTCAACATCGATGAGGTGCAGTCCCTAGCCTTTTGGATGACCTTTAAATGCGCCCTGCTGGATTTGCCCTTTGGTGGGGCTAAGGGCGGCATTACCCTCAATCCGAAAGAATTGTCAAAAGCCGAGTTAGAACGCCTTAGCCGGGGCTATATCGAGGGTATAGCCGACTTTATCGGTCCCGATGTCGATATTCTTGCCCCCGATGTCTATACCAACGAGATGATCATGGGTTGGATGATGGACCAGTACAGCATCATTCAGCGTAAAATTAGTCCGGCGGTGGTGACGGGGAAACCTTTAACCATGGGAGGCAGTCGCGGCCGCGATACGGCCACAGGAACGGGAGCTTTTCATGTTATTAACTCTCTTTTGCCGAAATTAGACAAAAAACCCGCTAATACTACCGTAGCCGTCCAGGGATTCGGTAACGCTGGGGCTGTAGTGGCGGATCTCCTCGCCAAAGCTGGTTATCAAGTGGTGGCGGTAAGTGATTCCCAGGGCGGCATTTATCGGGAAAAAGGGCTAGATATTGCCAGCATTCGTGAGTATAAACAGGAACATCGCGGGATTACTGCTATTTACTGTGAGGGTACCGTCTGTAATATCGTAGAACACGAAGCGATTAGTAATGAAGAATTATTAGCCCTAGATGTGGATGTTTTGATTCCGGCTGCCCTAGAAAACCAAATTACCGCCGAAAATGCCGATCGCGTGCGGGCAAAATATATCTTTGAAGTGGCCAATGGTCCAACTACCTCAGAAGCCGATCGCATTTTAGACTCAAAAGGGATTCTCGTTTTCCCCGATATTCTAGTTAACGCGGGTGGGGTAACGGTGAGTTATTTTGAATGGGTGCAAAATCGCAGCGGTCTTTATTGGCAATTAAACGAGATAAATGAGCGCTTAAAAGAAAGAATGGTGACAGAAGCGGAAAAAGTCTGGTCTTTCGCCCAGGAATTCGATATATCTCTGCGTACCGCCGCCTACGCCCACGCCATTGATCGTCTCGGTGAAGCCCTAGATGCGAAGGGAACCCGCGACTATTACCAAAATAAGACGAGAGCATAAAAGCTATTGTCTTGTTCAGGGCGTTAAGTTGGTTTGGCTCTAGGTTTTAAAAATCCCAGAGAAGAAGATTCCTAGCCAAAAATTAAGATTCTGGTCAGCTAAAAAGATCCTAGGCAACGTCGATTTATCGGATTGCCTAGCAGTCGCTTAGAATCCCCAGTCATTTACGCGGGGGAGAAGTCAAAAAACAATAGATCTCTTGCAAAAGTAATCAAGATATATCCTTTTGTCGGTAACGAAGTTCGTAATTGTAGATACCAGCAATCAAATTCAATCTCAGACCAAATCGCCGTCTGCGATTTCTGTATCTTGATGAAAGTATCCGAAATAT
>NZ_JADBUB010000079.1:0-25878 GCF_020245865.1 Microcystis sp. M169S2 | reverse complement strand
TTTCCTTTATCTTTCCGAAAGTCCTTGACTTGTTTTAGTTTTTCTATTAAGCTCAACATATATTTTAAAAGTTGGCGGTCACTTATCATTTTACAAAGACAGTGATCGCTTTTACTTTTGATATTCTGATGGGAGAATGAAACAGCCCTACGGTTTTAGCCGAGAGTTTCCCCGTAAAAATCCCAATTGGTAGATTTACAAAAATGAGATGCACCCACAGTAAATAGTGAAAAGACAGCAATCAGTAATTAATGATCAGTAAACAGTAAACAGTGAAAAGACAGCAGAAAACTGCCATTTAATAATGCACACTTAATACCGATAACTGATAACTGATTCAAGGCTGATGGCTAAATATCAATGGGAGCGATTTAAAAAACAGCTATATTCTGCTTCTGTCAGTCTTCCCGCTTCGTAGAGAGTATCGGTAATTTCTGCTAGGGTTAAAACCGAATAAGGTTGATAACCATGGCTACGAAGTTTATCTTTAACGGGGCCACCATGGTCGATAAAAACCACGATATCATTAACTAATAATCCCGCCGATTTAATCTTTTCTGCCCCCTCGATCGCACTTTTGCCAGAAATTAAAATATCGTCCACCACTACCACCGTTTCCCCCACTTGAAAATTACCTTCAATTACTCTTCTTGTGCCGTGAGCTTTTACTTCTTTGCGGGGGAAAATCATCGGGTGATTTAATAATAAAGATAAACCCGTAGCTGTGGGTAAAGAACCGTAGGGTATGCCAGCAATGCGGTCAAATGTCAAGGTTTTTAATATTTCTCCATAGGCTTCAATTACCTGCTGAAAAATATTAGGATTAGAGATAATTTTTCTCAGATCAATATAATAGGAAAAAGTTTCTCCCGATGCTTGCACATAATCGCCAAACATCAAGCAGCCAATATCAAATAATTGTAGAATTAAATCCTGATGAGGATGTTGTTTTAAAAGACAAACGTTAGCAGTCCAAGTCTCATCTTGGCTCGATTCTTGCTGGTGATTTTGTTGAATTTTGTTGACTTCCTCGCGTAAATCCTTGACTTTTGCCCCCAAATCTGGTTGAGATAAAAAGTCTTGGGGTACAGGAATTAATAAACCCTCGCCATGACTATTTAAACCCACAGTAATTAACTCGGAGAATTTACTTTTTTCTTCCCAAATACTGCGTAATAAAATCAATCTTTCGGGAGCAAAATTGCGAATCTTTTTCAAAATCTCTGGTTGAGTGGTTCCCACTTCTAAAAATACTTGTTCGGGAGTTCCCCAAGTGCAAGCTTCTTTGACAACTTGCAGATAAAAAGGATTGTCGCGACTGGGGAATTCTTGCAGATTAATCGCGCCTTGATTGGAAGTATGACAGAGGATAAAAGCACCATGTTCGGGGTAAACTAAAAAAGGAGCAACGTGATCCTGTCCGGAGTAGGGATTGAGAGTAACCGCATCCACCTGCCAAGTTTTAAAGATAGTCTCGGCTAAAACACTGCTAGTATTAATATCGCCGTGTTTAGCATCCAAAATTACCGGGATATGAGCGGGAATTGCCGTTAAAACTCGCTGTAATAATTCTAACCCTGCCGCTCCCAAAGCTTGATAAAAGCCTAAAGTTGGTTTGTAGGCACAGACAAAAGGGGCGGTTTCATCGATAATAAACTTGAGCCACCGTTCCAAATTAACGATTAATTCTCCCGGGGTGGAGGGCATCATTTCGGGGTTAGCATCTAAACCGAGGACAAGTAGAGTCTGGTTTTGACTAATGGCGTGGTTTAACTTTTGAAAAAAATTCATCGGTTCCTAATCTCAGGATTCTGGATTAGTATCTAATTCTACACTATTTGGCCGAAAAATAGGCTGTAAAATTGTCTCGTGCAGACTTTTTCTGGTGTCAGCGTCAAGAAATTTCTTTTGTAGTGGTTGCCATTCTTGCCATTTTTGGTGACGGATATTTTGGAAAATTTCGAGTAAGGTGGGCATTTCCTTGGCAAGACAATTAGGGAAAATTTGGCTAAGAAAATCCGAGAGAACACAACAATCCTGTATTTCTCCGAGAATACCTTGAAGGTTTTTAATATCCTCTAAATACTCTCGATACTTGTCGCCATAAAACTGAGTGAATAACTCCATATTATAGCGGGAACGCTTGGCTTCTTTGCGGAGATCGTGCAGTAATAATCCTTCTTTTTCCAATAAGTCATCAATTTCTTGACTAGAAAACTCTCCTACTTTTTGATCTTCCTCTAAATTTACCCCAACTAACCAGCCTTCGTGCAGTAAAAAGCGACTCGCTTGCGGTAATAATAAGTCTGGTAAAACCGTGGCAATATCTAATTTTCCTATCGGTTGATAGGTGGGATTATCCAACCAACTGGCAAAATCTGCCTTAAAATTGAGAAATTTGTCGGACTTTAACAGCTTTTCTACCTTAGCAAAAGCCTTCTTTCTTCGGCTTTCGAGAACCTCTAAAACTTTCTTCAGTAATTCCTGTTCTTTCGGGGGTAAAATTGGCTGATAATGGCCGACAAAAGCCTCTTTTAACACATCTAAATCACGCAATTCTCCTAAAATTCTGCCCAGATTACCCACCCGTTTTTGATCGGCAGATTTCGGCATGGTTAAAGCGGGGGCAAAACCGGTTAAGGTACTGCGAAGACGGCGCATTCCCACACGAATTTGATGTAATTCTTCCGTATCCTGATCGAGTAAAACCCCAGCTTCGTGTTTAAGAACTTTATGAAAATGTTTATCAATACCGATATAGGCCCAATCGGCAACAGTTTCAGCCCGAGGATTAAATTTGTTAGTCATTGGTCTTTAGGGAGGAAATAATGTCAAGATGGTGATAGAATCTTTAAATCAAGACTGGAACTAATAGATCCCATTTATTCTACACAATAGGATGAAGCAGCAGCT
The DNA here is from genome assembly GCF_020245865.1 of Microcystis sp. M169S2. NCBI lineage: Bacteria > Bacillati > Cyanobacteriota > Cyanophyceae > Chroococcales > Microcystaceae > Microcystis > Microcystis sp. M169S2. Next base: position 22,965 of record NZ_JADBUB010000079.1, on the reverse strand, counting down.
TTAAGAGAAGTTTATGGATAGTTTTTGGCTAGATTATGCGGGGGAAATCGCTTTTCGCACTGGAGAACATCTTTTCTTGACGGGAATAGCCATGGCTATGGGTAGCTTAATCGGGATTCCTCTAGGTATTTTAATTAGTCGTCAAGCTATTCTCGCCCCACCGATTATAGCGATCGTTAACACCCTACAGACTATCCCCAGTTTAGCCCTATTTGGTTTTTTAATTTCCGTGCCTTTTTTGGGAGGAATCGGCAAAATTCCCGCTATTGTTGCCCTAACTCTCTATACTTTACTGCCAATTGTTTTAAATACCTATCTGGGCATCAAAAAAGTTGATCCCGAATTAAAATTAGCGGGGTTATCCCTAGGCATGACCGACGGTCAAATCCTGCGCTATATCGAATTACCCCTAGCCAGGGCGACAATTTTGGCAGGAGTGAGAATTGCCACGGTGATTGCTATCGGTGTGGCTACGATCGCAGCTGCCATCGGTGGCGGTGGTTTGGGAGTGTTTATTTTTCGCGGTATTGCCACGGTCAACAATCAGTTAATTTTGGCGGGGGCAATTCCTGCCGCTTTTTTAGCCCTTGTTGCCGATTGGAGTCTCGGTCGGCTAGAAAAGACCTTTTCCCCTTCGCAACGTCCGAAAAAGCCCTCTAAATGGCAATGGGGCTTAGGTTTAATCGGGTTGGCCTTGCTATCTTTCCTCTTGACTCAAATTTTCCATTCATCCCCCGGCACCGTGGTGATCGGTTCCAAAAATTTTACCGAACAGGTGATTTTAGGGGAAATTTTGGCACAGGAAATCGAAAAAGAGACGAATTTACGGGTTGAACGTCAATTTAATCTCGGTGGTACTCTGATCTGTCATGAAGCGGTGAAAGCGGGTAAAATCGACGGTTATGTGGAGTATTCTGGCACGGCTTTCACGGGAATTTTGCAAGAAAAACCCCTTAACGATGCCCGATTAGTCTTTGAAAAGCTGCAAGAGATTTATCCAGAAAAATTTAATCTAGAAGTCTTTCCCAGTTTAGGATTCGAGAATACTTTCGCCATTGTTATCCGGGGAGAAACCGCCAGTCAATACAATCTTAAAACTCTCTCGCAAGTGGCTAAATATACACCCAATTGGCAAGCGGGTTTTGGTTATGAATTCTTGGAAAGGGAAGACGGTTACAAGGGATTAGCGAAGACCTACGGGCTAAATTTTGCTGGACCTCCGAAAGTGATGGATTTAGGGTTAATGTACCGCGCTTTAGCCGAAAAACAGGTGGATTTAGTGGCGGGAAATTCCACCGATGGCTTAATTCCCGTGCTAGATTTAGTCATCCTAGAAGATGATCAACGCTATTTTCCTCCCTACGAAGCGGTACCGATTTTTAACCTGGATAGTCTGCAAAAATATCCCCAATTGCGACAGGTTTTAGCCAAACTCACCGGCAAAATTACCTCCGGCACTATGCAGAAATTAAACTATCAGGTGGATGGACGCAATCGCAGGGTGGAGGAAGTGGTCAAAGAATTTCTAGTCTCCCTCTCTTAACCATTTAGTCACTCCCCCGGGTTGGTCGATTAAAGTAATGCCTTGGGCTTTTAATTCTGCACGAATGCGATCGCTTTCGGCGTAATTTTTCGCTTTTTTCGCCTCTGTCCGTTGTTGGATCAGATTTTCGATATCCGCTGCACTAATTCCCTCAGAAACAGGGGTTTCTCCCTGGTCAGCGGCCATTTCTAAGCCCAAAACCCTAGACAATTTCACCAAAGTATGCCATTTTACCGCTAATTGGGCCAGATTGCTGTCTGTCTTACCCGCATGGGTTAAATTATTACCTTCCTTGCGTAATTCCTTAGCGATTTCAAATAACACCGCTAAACCACCGGCAAAGTTAAAATCGTGATTTACCGCCTCTTGAAAGCGATTTTCTAGCTCTTGGTCAGTAATTGCGGGATTATCGGGCGGAAGATGCTTATAACCAAAGGATAAACCCTCTTGCAAAGTATGCCAGCCATTAGTGGCCGCCTGCAATCCCTCATCGGAAAAATCGATCGGTTTGCGGTATTGGGCGCCTAAAATTAATAATCTCACGGCTAAGGGGTCATATTTTGCCAATAACTCGCGAATAGTGATGAAATTACCGAGGGATTTCGACATTTTTTCCCCAGCCACCTTTACCATGCCATTATGTAACCAATAGTGGGCCAGAGGTTTACCCGTAGCCGCTTCACTTTGGGCAATTTCGTTTTCGTGGTGGGGAAAAATTAGATCACTTCCCCCCACATGAATATCGATAGTTTCTCCCAATTGTTCTTTGACCATGGCCGAACATTCAATATGCCACCCCGGACGACCTTGGCCCCAGGGAGAATCCCAACTAGGTTCCCCCGGTTTTGCCCCTTTCCAGAGGGCAAAATCAAAGGGGTCTTGTTTCTTGATTGCTTCCGGGTCGTCGGTTTCTACCCGGCCGCTGGCCCCGGCTTGCAAATCATCCAGTTTTCGCCCCGATAGTTTGCCATAATCGGAAAAACGACGGACGGAATAGTAAACATCGCCATCGCTGGGGTAAGCATAGCCTTTTTGTTCTAATTCATAGACTAGGCGCTTGATACCGTCGAGGGTGTGAGTGGCCCGGGGATAAGCGTCCGCCGGTCTGACTCCTAATTTTGCCATATCCTCAAAGTAGGCCTCGATAAATTTCTCGGCCACGGCTGCCATGGTGGTATGTTCATTTTTAGCCCGATTGAGAATTTTATCGTCAATATCAGTGAAATTCTGAATATAGCGCACTTTATAACCGAGATACTCCAAATAACGCCGCACCACATCCCAAACCACACAGGTACGCGCATGACCCAAATGGCAATAATCATAAACGGTAATGCCGCAGCAATACATGGAGACAATGCCGGGGATGAGGGGGGTAAAGGGTTCTTCGCGACGACTGAGGGTGTTGTAGAGGATTAAGGTCATGGATGGGGATTTTTTTCTGGGGAAAAAGGCTAGTCCAATTTTATAGCAGTTATTTTCAGTTATCAGTTATCAGTGATCAGTTATCAGTGACCGCTAACCACTTTACCTGATTTCCCTACTATATTCTGTGTTTTTTGTCAAGGGGTTTTTGGGGTTTTAGTAAAGATGTGACAGTAAGATTCGAGAAGATAAGCTAAGACGCATTTAAACCGCTTACTCTTAGATTAGCCGAACCGCCCCCAATCCCTTTACTGTTGCCTTTTGCCTCTTGCCTCTTGCCTCGTCTCAACAAGCAATTTAAATTACGAACAGCTTAGGACTGTTTTGATGAGGACTATTATTGATGAAATCGATAGAATAACGATAGGGGAAGCTTGCTTGTTTGCCTTAACCGACAATTTTTATTGTTAATCAACTTTGACCAGACCATCACCATGAATGAACCACCTAATAGCGCTGGCGATGAAATCCAATTACCCCGGGGAGAAAGAGTTGACCAGCTAAGACATCTGATCGAAACCCTACGCATTGCCGATGAAGTGGCCAATCGCGGTTATTTGATTACCAGCGCCGAAGTGGCCGATTTAATGGATATTAATCCAGGGGCCGTTACCAGTCGCGGCGACCATTGGCCGTGGCGAAATTGGGTAATCTCCCGGGTCAGACGGGAGGGAAACCAAATTCTTTGGCAGTTGGAAAAAGTCGATTAGGATTAATTGCAACCATCAGTTAATTTCTCTCTTAACTTTTGTAAATTAGCAATTAGGGTTTGCTAAATAAATCTAAAAACCTTGTTGGGTAAGACTTTTAGACTTTTGGTCAATCAAAAAGTCCCAGATCTGGGGGGGATCGGGGGGGAAATTCTGGGACTTTTTCCCTGAAAATTAGGTAATTTACCAGATGAAAATGGGTAAAAACCTACACCCCACACCCCACACCCCACACCCTGTCCCCACGAAAAACTTTTTCAGCAAACCCTAATTATCTCGTCATTTTCCCCCAGCAGATGACGCGCGAAACGTCGGGCTAGGGGCGGAGCCGATACAAGTGTACTGGTAAAGCCAGAAAATACCTGCAATCCCACTTTATCGGCGATCGCTCCCACCAGAGGCCGTCCCGAGGGGGCAAAGGCCACTAGGCAATGATGACAGCTGCCGGGGAGAGCGGCTAAAGAGGGCAGCAATGTCCCCACGGCGGTGCGGATTGCTTTTTCCCCCGCCACAGGGTTTAAAATCCCGCCTGGATCGGTGATAATGGCGCTAATTTGTCCTAGATAAAGGCTTTGATCCCGGAATTGTACCGCCCCCGTTTCTAAAACACTGGCAATTATTTCTGGGGTTTCTCTCTGCCAAATGCCCTGCTTTTCTAGTTGGGTGATTTTTTGCTCTAATAGCAATCTGGCAGGAATTGCGGGCATAACTAGGGTGTTTAATTTGATCTCAGTGGGGGGAATTTTGATCACCTGGGCATGGGTAAAATAGACGGGAGCAGTAATACCGGATTTTTGCAGTAAAGACCGGGTTAATCCCCCCGCACAGACGATAGTTTCCCCAGCAGAATAATTATTTTTAGGAGTTTTTACGCCGGTAATTCTCGATGCAGTTTCAATTAATTCGATGACAGCTTCCCGAATAATCGTGCCTCCCAGACGCAGAAAAGCTTGTTGATAGGCAAGATTAGTTTTTTCGGCGTTAATGTGACCGTGGGGCAGTCGTAAAACTCCGGAGATAGCAGCGGGATTTAATAGGGGTTCTAAAGCGATCGCTTCCTGCGGATCGAGAATTTCGGGGGTAATAGCAAAGATAGCAAATTTTTCGGCCACAGTGGCTGGATCATCTTCGGGGTTAACGGTGAGAATTAGCTCTAGGTTCCGGTATTCGTTATCTATGCCCAATTCCTGCGATAAATTGCGCTGAATTTCTCGACCTTCTTGATATAATTTTCTCTGGATTTCTGTGGTGGCCGACCAATAGGCTAAACCCCCGTAACTGTAGAAAGTGGCGTTGAGGGGATGGGTTTCTTTTTCTAATAAGAGGACTCGACTGCCTAGATTGGCTAGTTCATAGCTTAAGGCAGAACCGGTGATACCACCACCGATAATTATATAATCATAAGTTGTGGTCATAATTGGGCTAATTTTTCCTCGATTAACCTATTCTATCATTATACTTGCTCGGTTCCCTGGTTCTGATTTGAGCAATAATTGCTATAATTACAGAAAAAGTTCAAAGCGGGATCGGATAAATATGCAACAGATAGAAACTAGGGGGATAACTGACTCATGGATTAAAGCTAGTTGGGAAGAATACTTAGCAGCAATTAACAACTTCCCAGAAAATAAAGGAAAAAGTTATTATTACAATGGCTATTATCGATTAGAAATGACTCCTATTGGATTTGAACACGCTAGAGATCATCACGTTGTCTTTTTGGGGGTGAGTCTCTACGCTATCCTCAAAGAAATTCCTTTTCAAGGACTCCCCACTTGTTCCTATCGCAAAAGAGGAATTAGAGAAGTGCAGCCAGATATATCTTACTATCTAGGAGAAAAAGCGAATCTGATACCAAATGGAACTTCGATTATTGATTTAAATCAGTATCCTCCACCAGATTTAGTCATTGAAATCTCAAAATCTACCCTCAATGATGACTTAGGTAATAAACGCTTACTCTACGAAGAATTAGGAGTTAGTGAATATTGGAGTGTTAAGGTAGATGATCCCCAAATATTCGCCTTTGAAATAATCGATCGAGGTAGCAAAAGAATTGATATATCAAAGGTTTTACCTAATTTAAAACTTGCGGTTTTAGAGTCAGCTTTACAACAGGCACGCACCAGAGATCAAAGTCAGGTGGGACGTTGGTTAATCAGTCAATTTCAAGGTTAACTCCATAAAATCGAGGCTAATATTATGCAACAGCTAGAAACTATTATCTCGACAGATTTATGGATTAAAGCTAGTTGGGAAGAATACTTAGAAGCAATTAAAAACTTCCCAGAAAATCAAGGAAAAAGTTATTATTACAATGGCTATTATCGATTAGAAATGACTCCTATTGGTAACGATCATGCCAGCGATCATGCTATTTTGATCTTCGCTGTTAGTCTCTATGCTACCCTAAAAAATCTGGCCTTTAGTGCCAAAGATAATTGCAGTTTTCGCAGGTCTGGTTATCGAGAAGTCCAACCGGATATATCTTATTATTTTGCAGACAAAGCTAATCTGATTCCCTACGGTACTTCGATTATTGATTTGAATCAGTATCCCCCACCAGATTTAGTCATTGAAATCTCAAAATCTACCCTTAATGATGACTTAGGTAATAAACGCTTACTCTATGAAGAATTAGGGGTTAGTGAATACTGGAGTGTTAAGGTAGATGATCCTCAAATATTCGCCTTTGAAATAATCAATCGAGGTAGTAAAAGAATTGATATATCAAAGGTTTTACCTAATTTAAAACTTGCGGTTTTAGAGTCAGCTTTACAACAGGCACGCAGCAAGGATCAAAGTCAGGTAGGACGTTGGTTAATCAGTCAATTTCAAGGTTAAATCCTGCGGTTTTTTAGCAGCCGCTTTCTCCAATAAAGACTCGGCAAAAGCGATGGCATCTGCTGCCGAATTTCCTCCCGTTAATTGTGCCAATTCTTCCCTTCTCGTCTGACGATTATCGAGAGAAGTAACCCGGACAACCGTGCGAATTTCCGAGAGATTAGTAGGATTATCTTCGGCAATCATTTGTTTATAAACTCGAAAATGGTGATCAGCTAAAGCAGCCACTAAGGGTTGATGGGTAACGCATAAAACTTGATATTGTTGACCTAATTGATCTAATTTATCGGCAATTGCCTGGGCAACTTTTCCCGATACTCCCGCATCGATTTCGTCAAAAATTAGGGTGGCTGCTGCCGATTGGGATTGGGAAAAACAGGACTTTAACGCTAGGAGAAAACGACTCATTTCTCCTCCGGAAGCGGTACTGGATAAAGGTTGGATTTTTTCCCCCGGATTGGGACTAAAATAAAATACCACTTGATCGACTCCCAGACTGCTAGGATTACCCGGAGCAATCCGACAGACAAAAATCACCTTTTCCATGGCTAAAGGTTTTAATTCCTGTACCAATTGTTTTTCTAGTTGACTAGCGGTTTCTTGTCGCAAAAAGGTTAACTGGGTGCTAGTTTCTCGATAGATGTTTTCCTGTTGCTGACAAATTTTTTCTAATTCCTCAATCGATTGTCCTTCTCCCGTCAACTCCGCTAATTCCTGCTGTAATTTCTGATAATAATCGAGTGCTTCGGCTAAACTTGGTCCATACTTGCGACAAATGCGCTTAAGTTGGACGATTCTCTCTTCTATCTCGTTCAATCTCTCCGGATCTGCCTCTAGACTATCCCCATAAACGTTGATTTCCTGTCCCGCTTCCACCACCTGATTTAATGCCGATCGCACCATCTCTAAAATTGGCTCTAAACTATTATCATAAACCATCATATTTGTCAAGATATTTTCAGCTTTTCCTAACAAATCGGCGACGGCCGGTTGATCGCGATCGTTTTGGTAGAGTAGTTGATAGACTTGATAACTGGAATTTTGCAAATCGACAGCGTGGGAGAGTCGGTTTCTTTCCTGTTCCAACTGTTCCAACTCGTCAGCAGCGGTTAAATTGGCTGATTCTAGTTCTTTTAGTTGATATTCTAATAAATCTAATCTTTGTAGACGATTTTGTTCCGATTGCAACCTATTATTTAAAATATTCTTGCTTTCTTGCCAGTTAAGGTAGGCTGTGGCTACCTTTTCCCGCTGCCGCAGCAGCGATTCACCCCCGTAGAGATCTAATAATTCCCTCTGTCGATTAGCGTCCATTAACTGAACTGTTTGACCTTGGGCGGTGATTTCTACCAAAAAATATCTTATTTGCGCCATTTGTTGGCGATTAGCGACGACTCCGTTAATGCGAGAACGAGAACGCAAGGAATTATTAGTAATCACTAATTCCCGGCTGATGGTCAGACTATTATCTTCTAATGGGTCAATTTCCTGACTTTCTAGCCAAGCAATTAATTCTGGGGTGAGAGAAAAAGTCGCTTCTAGGGTTGATTGTTGGCTTCCCTGACGGATGACGCGATGATTGACTTTACCACCGAGAACAATATCGATCGCATCTAATATAATTGATTTTCCTGCCCCCGTCTCACCGGTTAGTACATTTAATCCGCTGCCGAAAGTTAATTCTAAGCGATCGATGAGGGTAAAATTTTCAATTTGTAGGCAGGATAACATATAAGTAGGTAGGCGTTAAAAATTATTAGACACCCCCCTTATCAAGGGGGGCAGGGGGGATCGAACCTAAAATCCATTTTTAATTTAATTATAACCAGTTACTTATTCTCATTATCCTTCAGCATTCCCTAATTTTCCCCGAAACGGTAGCCCTTCCCATAGACAGTATTAATTAGAGGTGTTTCTCCAGGCGCTTCGATTTTACGACGCAGCAAGCGCATCAGGGCAGGAACCACATTACTATTAGGTTGCTCCCCTTCTGACCAGAGATGCTGATAAATTTGTTCATGGGTGAGAAGTTGCCCCGGATGGGTCATAAATAAAGTTAATAGTTGTATTTCTTTTGCTGATAAACTGATCGTGCGACCGTGACGATAGGCCACTTGATTTTCGCTATCGAGTTCTAAATCAGCACATTTTAGTTTACTGCTATTACTAGCTTCAAAATTGGGAGAACGACGCAATAAAGCACGGACTCTCGCTAATAATTCTCGCAGTTGAAAGGGTTTGACTAAATAATCATCAGCGCCGGCATCTAATCCCGCCACTCGATCATCTATGGTATCCTTAGCGGTTAGAAACAAAACGGGAGTGGTGTCCCCTTGATTGCGTAAATATTGACAGATTTGTAATCCGGATTGCTGGGGTAACATCCAATCGAGAATTAAGAGGTCATAATTATTCTCTTGTGCCAATTCTAAACCCGTCCGACCATTATCAGCAATATCAACTTCATAGCCTTCTTGAGCAAGAATTTGTTCTAAGGGTTCGGTTAATTCTTTTTCATCATCAACGATAAGTATTTTCATAAAAGTAAAAAAGATGGTGTCGGGTGTTGGGGTGTTGGGGTTTTGGGTTTTTTTAGTTGAATCTCCCCATTTCCCCATATCCCCATTTCTCCTAATTATCGATCTTTGGGTAATAAATTGCGCCATTCGAGAGGGATATAACTTTCAATAAATCTAGCTAGGGTTGGGTAATGACGCTGGTACAAAATTCCCATATAGATAATACCAAGTCCTAGGACGGTTAGGGCAAAGGGAAAGAAAATTGAATCGGCAAAGATACGATAGGAGAGATAGGAAAGATAGGCAAATACTCCGATACCTCCAAAAACCACAAATAATCTTCTTTTTAGCAGGACGGATAATAACATCAATCCCAAGTTAATTAGACAGTACAAAAATCGTTGCGCTTCATTATCATCGATGAGGAGAGATAAACTAAACCAAAACATAATTAATCCGAATAAGTACAGCCAAAAAGCAAAATCACCCCGACTACGACGCTGACGTACATCAATTAAATAGGCAGTTATCAAACAGGCAATTCCAAACCAAAAGGATACCCACAGTCGCAGTCTCCATGTATATTCGTTCTCTCCAAATAGTAAAGGAGTTAAGTCCATTGACATATACCACAGACTAAAGGCAATGGGTGCAGTTAAAAAAGGAAATTTAACAAATCGCAAAGTTATTAATCCCGCGATAATCGTGCCTAATTCCATTAAAAACCAACTGCCTTTAATCCATGTATGGAAATCTCGATAGATGCCCGGATATCCGGCTTGCCAGTATCCTGTCCAGCGTTGTAAACCATAGATTGCTAAGGGAGTCATTGCCACTGCCATGGTAAATAAAAGGCCGCCGGGGATTTTGAGATTTTGCTGAAAATAGAGATTTTTACCGGTGAAAATAAAACAAATTGCATAAAACAGGGCGATAAAAAATAGTCCTGCACCACCGAAACTCTCCCAAGCTTCGTTCATAAACCACCCCAGGGCAGAGATAACAATTAATGCCCCAAAATAATAGGCCACATTAGCAAAATTAAAGCGAGGGCGATTAACTTCATCTTCTTGGGGATAGCGGGATAAAAAAGCCGTCCATAAATTTTCAGCTTGGCTGGCAGTAATTAGGTTTTGTTGTACCGCCCAATCAAAATCTTCTCTTTCTAGTCTCATAATATTCTCTAGTCCTTAAGCTAAGATGTATTTTAACCGCTTATCCTAAGGATAAGGGAATAGGGCATAGGCGCAGATGTTAAATCCTGTAGTAAAACTTAACATTTACCGATTGCAACATCCGAAATCTGCAAAATAGAGTATAATTCAATCTATATTAACTATTATCGAAGCAATTATGATAACTAAATCAGAACTCTATGAACAAGATTTTCAATTATGGCTGATAACAACAATAGGTCAGTTAGAACAAGGAGATTTTCAGGCATTAGATGTATCTCATTTGGTTGAGGAGTTAAAAGAATTGGGTAAATCAGATAAAAATGCCTTGGAAGGAAATTTAATGATTTTGCTGGCTCATTTACTGAAATTAAAAGTACAATCCTCCGCCCCTGAAAGCATGAAATCTAGCTGGTATAGCTCCATTGTCGAACACAGGGAACGAGTTGTCGCCTTACTAGAAAACACCCCTTCTTTGAAATCTCATCTAGCAATCGCCATCGATAAAACCTATCCTAAAGGTCGCAAAATTGCCATCAAGGAAAGTAAATTGGCTGACTTTGGAATTGCGATTCCTCCAGAGGAAGCATATCCCTTAGACTGCCCTTTTTCCTTAGAACAGATTCTTGACGAAGATTTCTATGGCTGATAATTCATATTTAATCCATCGGCTAAGACACTTTCAAAATGCTTCTAAAAAGTCTTCAAATCTCAAAAACTGGGAAGCTATACAAGTCACATCTGTTTCCCGATACTAAGCGATTCGACTGACTTTAAATAGAGCTTACAAGCTTTTTTGCTCAACCCTAGTTAATCAGCCTGCAAGAATAAGTAAAAATTATAAATTTAAGGTAAAAAATTAAAATATTTAAATATTTGGGGCGATTAGTTAAATGTAACAAGTAAGTTACAAGATTTTGATTTTCCCAGAATTTGCCAAAATTTGGCTGTAAATCGGGGTTGCCTACATTTAATAATATAGTATGATCGTGGTATGCTGTGGGCTTAGTTTAAGCATTAAACTTTAAATCAACGGAAAACCAAGACAATCAGGGGACTATATCGATTCTCTTGCCCAAAAAAAGCCGCCAGTGATGAAATTTTTTTATGTTGCAATTTTTGAAGTTTTGTAAAGGCTATTGACTTAAAGCCAGAATTGTGCAACTCTCCCCGCTCCAAACTCCGGCACTCGCAGACAGTCAACAGCTAATCAAGTTGGGAACTAGGAGGAGAGGTCAACTCCTAGTCCCCTGTTTTTTGGGACATCAATTCCGCTTAAGGTACTTCAGTCCAGCGCCTAAGCCTCCTAGTACCAGCAAACTCAGCACAGTTGACGGTTCGGGAATCGGGGCAGAAAAGTTAGAAATCGTCACACTAGCCCGTCCAAAAAGGTTGTCGCGAGTGAAAATACGGAAACCAAAGCTGTCGCCAGCTAGGACGTTAAACGTCGATGTCCCGTTTTGGACAACACCTCCCCCATCATTAGTTACTTGGGTGAAGCTGCCGTTGAGCAGATATCCGAAGGGATCGAAGAAAGGCCCATCAGCAGTCGAATAGTTCCAATCAAACGTCACCGTCCCAGCCGCAGCCGCAGTGGTGGTGTAGTCTGTGGTTCCAGAACCGCCAGAACCATTGTTCCCCCCAGTCAGGCTAATGGAAGCAGGAGCGCCGCTGGTATTGACCGACCCGTCGGCATTACTATTGGCAAATGTCCAATTAATGGGATCGTAAGCGTCTTGGAAACCGAACACTGTTGCGGCACTAGCACCAGAAGCAGCGGCTAGAGTGAGGCTAACAGTAGTGACAGTCATTGCGGTCTATGACCGCAATGACTCGAATAATTTTGGCGATTTGGTGGCCATGGCCCTAAAAATAAATTAATGTACCCCTTAAAGTTAAGGTTGATCAAAATATTTTTCAAGAGGATTTTTTATGAAAATATTCAATCCTATCTATATAGATAAGTAAATGGTTGGTTCTCTTATTCTTTGTGTGATCAGTGTAACTTATATAGTAGCGATCGATCTTTGTGTCCTTTGTGTCTGGAGTGGTTCTTTCCACTCATTCGCTCGCAAATCTACTCGAATCTGGCGCTGCTGATTTTTTATCTCAGTTTGAAGAGGGGCTAAAAACTGGGGCAATGTGGACATCGATCGAAAGACTAAGCTAAACTGGTAATGACTATGTATTAGGGCGGAGGTCAACGGATACAACTATGGACAATTTGGAGGTAAAACAAAAACCGATCCGGTGTTTAGAAGATGCGATCGAAAGGTGTCAAACTTTAGGAATGCGGGTTAGTCGTCAGCGTCGCTATATTTTAGAATTGCTGTGGCAAGCGCAGGAACACCTATCAGCGAGAGAAATTTATGATCGTCTCAATCTGCAAGGAAAGAACATCGGTCATACCTCAGTGTACCAAAACCTAGAGGCTCTATCGGGTCAAGGCATTATCGAATCTGTGGAACGCTGGGACGGCAGACTCTACGGCAACATCAGCGATTCCCACAGTCACGTCAATTGTCTGGACAGTCAAGAAATCATCGATGTGCATATCCAACTTCCCCCGGAATTAATTAAACAGATTGAGGCATCGACGGGGGTAAAAATTACCGATTATCGCATCGATTTCTATGGCTATAAAGAAAACAAATGAGCCAGATCACTGTATAATTGACCCTGTGAATAGTATCCGTTGACAGGCTGCAACTCTTGTGATCGATCGCCCTCTCACCCTAATTATCATCGATAATGACCCGATTTTCCGCTTGGGTCTGGTGCAGGCCTTGTCGCAGATAGAAAATATTAGTATCGTCACCGAAGGGGATTTAGAAACAATTTTCGCTTTGACTCTGAATCCCTCCCCCGAAATTATTATTATCGATCCTCTCTTTGATTGGTCTTACTGTGAAATTCTCCACTCTCGCTATCCCGAAAGTAAAATTGTTTTATTAACCTTTCCTCTCGATTCCCGACAGCAACTAATCGCCAGAGAATTAGGCATCGCTGGTTATATTCCCAAAGGCACAAACCTAGAGCAATTTATCACTATTTTAGGGCAAATTTCCCGAGATGAATCCCCGGATGTTGCCCCTTCTGCTCTCACCATTGCTACCCGTCCAAGTTTAGCTCCTAGCCATTGGTTAATCAGTGCTGGAAAAACGGGATTAAATCGCATCGAAAGTGAATTACATTTAATTGATCTCCACCTCAATCAACAGTCTTTATCCGGCTTTGATCGCTTTTATTGGCAGGGGAGAAAACGAGAACTTTTAGCAGCCCTATGGCTAGTGAGAAAACTAATTCCCCTGGAAGGTAGCTCTTACAATTCAGCTTCAGCGACACCTCCGATAATAATTAACAATATCGATCGAGAATTACCAATTTTAAGCCGCGAGCGTCCCCTGTGTGTTTCGGCGGTTTTTGAGTCCACTTTAGCGGTCATTCGATCGCCTTTAATTAATAGAACAAAGATCAGTTTTGAAATTGATGTTTTACAGGATAATCGGCAACGGGAATTATTGTATTTAGTTCTCGATGAAATTCGTAAAAATGTCGATGAAATGAGATATTTACAGATTAGCAGCGGGGAATTAACCAGTCGCTTAAATCTGATTATTTACGATATTTGGGAGAAAGTTGCGCGTAAATTTTTAGAAATTAATGCCTCGGTTTATGACGAAATTAGTAAAGGCAGACTTAACGAAATTATTCTGGAAGAAAGAGAGGCAATTCAAACAGAAATCCTCAATAAAATTCCTTTTGCTCTTGACTTATTTTTCTATTTAGTGTACGAAAATAGTTTAACTATTGACGGAGTAGAATACCGAGCTAATGCTCCTGAAACCATCGCCAGAGCCGAAATTCTCCTGCAAAATCTCATTCATAATATTGCCAATGCAGTGACAGTAATTATTCTCAATAACTTCTCGGAATCGGAAAGAATCAAACAAAAACTTTACCAGTCAGAATTTCTCATCGCCAGAAAATTAGCTAAAATTCGCAATGAATTATCTTGGAAATACCGACGGCAACAATATTGGCAAGAACCTAAAGATATCTTTGAAAGTCAATATCAATTATTTCACTATAGCGAGGGAGAAATCCAATCTCTAGCCATTTATTCCCCTCGACAGGAAGAATTAAATAGTTTAACAGGCATACCCTGGTTAGTTTCGATCGCCTTAGAATTAAGAGACTCTTTATCCCCTCGTTTACGCGCTTTTTTTCGGGTGGTGGGTAAGGGAGTAGTCTATATTCTTATCCAAGTTATCGGTCGCGGTATTGGTTTAGTAGTTCGCGGGGTTTTACAGGGAGTCGGTAACACTTGGCAGGAAGTCAAAGGTAAAAAGGGATCATGAATGATAACTGATAACTGATAACTGATAACTGAAGTGACCCTAACTTTTACAATTCCTTGTCAAAACTGTATTTATCGCGAATTTGTCCGACAAAAAACTGTCCTTTCGATGGTGCAGCCTGAAAGTCTTTATATACTGCCAAAGGTAGATCATGATAAAGATAGATACCACCGTGATTAAATTCCACTTTCAGAATTTTTTTGTCCTCATCGTAGTCAAAAGATTTAATCGCCGTACTTTGGCTTTTTAATAAGGGGAAAGCAATCACATCGCGAATACTGGCAGAATCGGTTAATAACATGATCAGGCGATCGATGCCAATTCCTAAGCCTCCCGTGGGGGGCATTCCGTATTCTAAAGCGGTTAAAAAGTCCTCATCAACTCCCTGCGCTTCCAAATCTCCGGCCGCTTTTTTGAGTGCCTGTGCTTCCAATCTTTGCCGTTGATCGATGGGATCGGTTAACTCAGAAAAACTATTAGCTAATTCCCGTCCAACCACATATAATTCAAATCTTTCTACGAGGTCAGTTTTTGAGCGATGGGGTTTAGCTAAAGGGGAAATTTCCACGGGAAAATCTAGCACAAAAGTGGGCTGTATTAGGGTTTCTTCGACTTTTTGTTCAAAAGCTTCATTTAAGAGCTTACCGATGGTTTTACAGTCCTCTGGAACGCCAATACCAGCATTTTCTGCGACAATACGAGCCGACTCGAAATCCTCAAAACTATTAAAGTCAACCCCGGTTATTTCTTGGACTAATTCGTGCATAGTCACTCGTCGCCAAGGAGGAGTTAGGTCAATTTCCCTGTCTTGATAGGTGATTTTCAGCGTACCTAAAACATCTTGTGCGGCATTAACAATAATGTTTTCGGTTAACTCCATCATGTCATAATAATCAGCGTAGGCCTGATAGATTTCGATGGAAGTAAACTCGGGGTTATGTTTAGTAGAAACTCCTTCATTGCGAAAAATTCTGCCTAACTCGAAGACTTTTTCAAAACCACCCACTATTAATCTTTTTAGATGTAATTCGGTGGCAATGCGGAGATATAACTCCATCTCCAGCGTATTATGATAGGTGATAAACGGTCTAGCATCGGCTCCTCCTGCTTCACTTTGTAGCACGGGAGTTTCAATTTCAATAAAACCTTCTTGGTCTAAATATCTGCGAATAGCAGCGGTAATTTGGGCGCGACGGCGAAAAGTTTGTCGCACTTCGGGATTAACAATTAAATCCACATATCTTTGTCGATAACGTTTTTCTACATCGGTTAAACCGTGCCATTTATCTGGGAGAGGTAATAGGGATTTGGTGAGAATTTCGTACTCGTTTACATAGATAGATAATTCCCCGCGTTCTGTGCGTTTAATTGTGCCTTTTGCTCCTAAAATATCGCCTGTATCGGTTAGTTTAATCACCGTGTTAAAGGCATTCGGCACAGCGGCCATGGTTTCACTAATGCGTTTTTTATCGAGGTATAATTGAATCGTTCCCGTTTCATCTTGCAGGTTAAAAAAGGCTAGTTTACCCATAATTCTTCGGGCAATAATCCGACCAGCAATGGCTACTTCTGTGCTGATTTCTTCCCCCGGTGCTAAGTCAGCGTACTGCTCTTGTAGTTGTTGAGCATGAGCGGTAGATTTCCACTGGTAAGCGTAGGGATTTAAGCCAGCTTTTTGCAATCCTGCCACTTTTTCTAAACGAGCGGCCCGGATTTCTTCGAGGGTAGAGGAGGGTTGATTTTCAGGATTTTGTGCTTGAGATGCCATCGTTTTCTAAGAGGAACAATTCTGGGGGATTTATAGGTGTTGGGGATTTCAGTTATCAGTTATCAGTTATCAGTTTACTGTTTACTGTTTACTGTTCACTGCTCACTGAAAAATTATCGTCCCATTTCTCGCTTTAATTTTTTCAATTCTTCTTCCATTTCCCATTCTTTAAATTTTAGATCGAGATTATCGTAGTTCGAGCGCTGATAGTCCGATTCTTGGGGTTGATCCCAAAAAGTGGTTTCCCAGTCACGCGACTGATTTTTAGGGGCTTTTTCGGCTTTAATTTGCACTTCTTGACGACGTTGTTGGACCTGTTGCAGTAACTCTTGGGATTGACTCAGACGTTTTTTCACTCCTTCCATCCGTCCCCAAAGTTGATTACCCTGACGAAATAGAGCCGCCTCGCGTTCACTGGCAGCCTTAACCAAGTCCTGCCGTCCAGCAGCCTTAGCCTTATCGATTCTAGCGTGCCAAGTTTGGATATCTTGGGCAGTGGCCAAAATTTGCTGTTCGAGACGTTGACGCTCATTTTCTAGGGCGGTAATCAGTTTAGCAGTATCGCGCTCCTGTTCGCGCAGTTGTTCCACCAGCGCCTGTAATTCTAATTGGGGATGACTTTTGAGAAATTCTTCCAGTTGGGTTTCAAGAAAGCGACTGACATCATCAAATAGATTGCCCATCTGTGCAGTATCCTAAATTTGCAATTAAAGTCTAGGAGCGATTTTAATCCCCCTCTTTTTAGCATAGGCTAGATCAACCCTAGATTTAAATAGGGTCTGCTGAAAAAGTTTTTCGGTGGTGGCAGGGTGTGGGGTGTGGGGTGTGGGGTTTTACCGGTTTTGAAGTGGCCAATTACCTAATTTTCAGGGAAAAAGTACCTGAATTTTCCCCCTGATCACTCCCATGCCTGGTACTTTTTGATTGACAAAAAGTCTAAAAGTCTTACCCAACAAGGTTTTTAGATTTATTCAGCAAACCCTAAATATATTTGGGAAAAGTAGTACAAAAATGTTATTCGGCTGCCGGTTAGGCAGGGGGAAACCAGTATAATCAAACTAGAGTGATATTTCCTGAAAACCTCTTAATTGTTTGACTTAAGTGACAACTTCACCAGCTTGGACAGAACGCATCGGTTATCAACGGGATTGGGTGTGGCGCGGTTGGCAAATTCGTTATAGTTTTATGCCAGTAAAAAACCCCCAAGATGTCGATAATCTCCCTTTAATTTTACTGCACGGATTTGGAGCGGCGATCGAACATTGGCGCCATAATATTCCTATTCTCAGCCAAAATCATCGAGTTTACGCGGTAGATTTATTAGGTTTCGGTGGTTCGCGCAAAGTGCAGGTTCCCTATACCGTTAATCTCTGGGTGGAACAAATACATGATTTCTGGCAAACTTTTATCAATAGACCGGTGGTATTAGTGGGAAATTCGATCGGTTCTTTAGTTAGTATGGCCCTGGCGAGTAAATACCCAGAAATGGTAGCCGGATTAGTTATGCTCAGTTTACCCGATGTCAGCCGTCGGCGGGAAATGATTGCCGATTGGTTATTAAATATCGTCACTCCTATCGAAAACTTTTTCACTTCGCCTTGGCTATTAAAACCGATTTTTTACTATCTGCGTCGTCCGCAAGTCTTGAAAAAATGGACAGGAATCGCCTACGAAGACAAGAAAGCAGTTAGCGACGAATTAGTACAAATTATCGCCGCCCCAACCCTAGATGAGGGGGCAGCCGAGGCCTTTATTTCCCTGGCACAAGCTGTCAATCATCCCGAATATTGTCCACCGGCAAAGTTAATTTTACCACGCTTACAAATACCGATTTTATTGTGTTGGGGCAGGCAAGATCGGATGGTTCCCGTCCAGTTAGCTCCGGGTTTTGTCTCCCTTAATCCTAGGATTAAATATGTAGAATTTGACCGGGCCGGTCATTGTTTAGAGGATGAATGTCCTGACCGTTTTAACCCAATTTTATTAGAGTGGCTAGAATCTGTTCCTGTTCTTTGAGAGAATAGGGAGAGTGATTGTTGGTGATAGTCCTATGCAAACCTTGGAATCGACGCTCAACCCCCCTGCAACTGCCTCCGAATTCGACACCACGATTCACCGACGCAAAACCCGTCCCGTCCGGGTAGGTAGCGTTACCATCGGTGGTGGTCATCCCGTGGTCGTGCAGTCGATGATTAACGAGGATACCCTTGATATAGATGGTTCCGTGGCCGGTATCCGTCGCCTCCATGAAGTCGGTTGTGAAATTGTCCGCGTCACCGTGCCGAGTCTGTCCCACGCCACCGCTTTAGCTAAAATTAGGGAAAAACTGCTGACCACCTATCAACCCGTGCCGTTAGTAGCCGATGTACATCACAACGGCATGAAAATCGCCCTAGAAGTGGCCAAGCACGTCGATAAAGTGCGGATTAACCCCGGTTTGTACGTTTTCGAGAAACCGAAAGCCGACCGCAGCGAGTACAGTCAAGCAGAATTTGATGAAATTGGCGAAAAAATTGCCGAAACCCTGAAACCTTTAGTGATTTCTCTGCGAGATCAAGGTAAAGCGATGCGAATCGGCGTTAACCATGGTTCTCTGGCCGAAAGAATGCTCTTTACCTACGGTGACACCCCCGAAGGAATGGTACAGTCGGCTTTAGAATTTATCCGCATCTGCGAATCCCTCGATTTTCGCAATCTGGTCGTTTCCCTGAAAGCTTCCCGGGTGCCAGTTATGGTAGCCGCCTATCGTCTCATGGTTAAGCGCATGGATGAGTTAGGTATGGATTATCCCCTACATTTGGGTGTTACTGAAGCAGGAGATGGGGAATACGGACGAATTAAATCCACTGCCGGGATTGCCACTCTCTTAGCGGACGGTATTGGTGATACGATTCGCGTTTCCCTGACGGAAGCTCCCGAAAAGGAAATTCCCGTCTGTTACAGCATTCTCCAGGCCCTGGGACTGCGGAAAACTATGGTCGAATACGTTGCCTGTCCTTCCTGTGGTCGCACTCTTTTTAATTTAGAAGATGTCCTGCAGCAAGTGCGCGCAGCGACTCAACACCTGACTGGACTCGATATCGCCGTTATGGGTTGTATTGTCAATGGACCGGGAGAAATGGCCGACGCAGACTATGGTTATGTGGGGAAACAGGCCGGTTATATCTCCCTTTATCGCGGTCGCGAGGAAATTAAACGGGTCCCCGAAAGTGAAGGTGTAACCGAGTTGATTAATTTAATTAAAGCCGATGGCCGTTGGGTAGAACCTTAATTAGGGTTTGCTGAAAAGTTTTTCCTGGTGGCAGGGTGTGGGGTGTGGGGTGTGGGGTGTGGGGTTTTACCCATTTTCAGGGAGTCAATTACCTAATTTTCAGGAAAAAAGTCCCTGAATTTTCCCCCCAATCACTCCAATCGCTGGCACTTTTTGATTTCAAAAAAGCCTAAAGATATGGCATAGAACGAGTTAGTTAGGACGCTTTCAATTTTCAAACTCTTATCGGTCAAGGGTTTCAGCGATTGATTGTCCTAACCACCCCGCTCTTTGCTATATTATCCAACAAGGTTTTTAGATTTATTCAGCCAACCCTAATTAGTTTTACCGGTAGGGGTTGACATCGATTCAACCCCCGATCATCGGCGAGGATTTGTTACAATAGAAAGCTTGCTAGAAATTGCCGCCCCAGAGAGTCCATGCTACCTACACGCGATTGTGTTCGTCAAACCCCCGCTTACACTCCGGGAGAACAGCCCCAAAGCGCGGGATTTACCAAACTTAACACCAATGAGAATCCCTATCCCCCACCGGCGGAAATTTTTGCCCACCTGCCAGAGCAATTAGAGAAAGTCCGACTCTATCCCGATCCTATCTCCAAAGAGTTACGGCAAACGGCGGCGGAATTATACGGCATAGCAGCCGATCAGATAATCGCGGGTAATGGCTCCGATGATATACTTAATATCGCCCTGCGAACTTTTGTTAACCCTGGCGAAAGTGTCGCTTTTTTGGATTTAACCTATTCCCTTTACGAGACAATTGCCCGGGTACACGGGGCAAATATTATCGAATTTCCCACTAATGATAAATTTGAATTAGCCGGACCGATTATTTGTCCGGAAGCTAAATTAATTTTTCTGGCTTCTCCTAATCCTCCCGTCGGTAAACATCTTGATCGCGACTATTTAGAAGCAACCTGTGCTAATGCGTCGGGAGTGGTATTAATTGATGAAGCTTATGTGGATTTTAGTGATGACAATCATCTCGATTTTCTCTCCCGTTACGATAATGTCATCATTAGTCGCACCATGTCGAAAAGTTATAGTTTAGCGGGGTTAAGAGTCGGTTTCGGTTTTGCTTCTGGGGCAATTATCGAACAGATGGATAAGGTGCGTGATTCCTATAATTTAGATCGCATCGCTCAAACTTTAGCCACAGCAGCTTTAAAACACCATAATTATTTTGAGCAAGTTTGGCAAAAAGTCCGTCAAACCCGCAGCCGTTTAATTACTTCTCTGCGCGAGTTGGGATTTATTGTTTTTGACTCGGAAGCTAATTTTATCCTCGCTTCTCCCCCGCACATTAGTGCCAGTGAGTTATATACTCAACTCAAAGAGCGTCAGATATTAGTGCGATACTTTAAACATCCTCGCATTCAGAATTATGTGCGGATTTCTATCGGCACTGATGAGGAAATTGATCGTCTTTTATCTGCTATTCAAGAGATTATGGGAACAAATTAATCTCTATTTCCGTCAAGGTTTTATTAGCATTTTAAACCCTAATAACTTCTTGAAAAAAAGGCTAGATTGATCGGAACAAAGCAGCGACAAACAAGGGTCTAATGGCCTGTCGTTTCTCCCGATTACTAGCCTTGGCTATCAAGATTATTAGTCCGACAAAAGGATTAAATACTAGCGCACAAATTTTTGAACTTATGCAATTTTATCCCCAAGGAATCACAGTTCAAGAATTGAGCCAACGCTTAAATCGTCCCGTTTCTATGCTCAATCTTTGTCTAAAATCTTTGGTCGCTTCTAAAAAAATCGTGGCCAAAAAAAATCATAATCAGTGGGTTTATACTAGACCTATTGTAAAAATCAAAAACTGTTGTTAGGGTTAGGAGTCGGTCGTCAGGAGTCAGGAGATAGGAGATTATTTTATTTATTCTCCCCACACCCCACACCCCACACCCCACACCCTGTCCCCACGAAAAACTTTTTCAGCAGACCCTAATTATTAACCCTATTGCTGAATAACTATTTTAGGCTGTAGGTAGTATTCATCTTCTCTGACAACTATCTCACCAATGCCGAGAAATTGAGCTTCTAAAGACTCCACAGCAACCAGAGAACCGCTCATAACATTTGTATCGGTGAGATTAATTTTTCTGCCGTGAAACCAATCGATAACTCTTTCTGACGTGAAAGAAATCCAGTCTAGATGTGCCAGGGCAATGCGAGGCGAAATTAAACCCTCAGAATTAGCCATTAAAGCCTCCAGATTAATACTATCGGCTAATTGAAAACCACAGCTTTCCGTGCGAGTTAAACTGGCTAAAGTGCCACCCACAGCTAACACCTTGCCCAAATCTCTGGCCAGGGAACGAATATAAGTCCCCGATCCACAGTGAATATCTAGCTCTATTTGCGGAAATTCACCCTCTAACCAGCCTAAAACCGTAATTTGGTCAATTTTGACCTGACGAGGCTCCACTGCGATTATTTCCCCTTTGCGAGCCAATTCGTAGAGACGGCGACCGTCCTGGTGAATAGCACTATACATCGGCGGAATTTGGGCAATATTGCCAATAAATTCCGCTAAATACGGCTTAACTGCCTCTAAAGTTAAATCGGCACAGGGACAAGTAGCGATCGCTTTTCCCGTAATATCATCGGTATCGGTGCTGAGTCCTAACTGGATTTTTGCCCGATAAGCCTTATTTTCGGGTAAATAGGGCAGTAATCGGGTGGCAGACCCGACGGCGATCGGTAAAACTCCCGTAGCCATAGGATCTAAAGTTCCGCCATGGCCGACTCGTTTTGTCTTAAAAATTTTGCGGACTTTGGCCACGCAATCGTGAGAAGTCCAGTCAGGGGGTTTATTGAGATTTAAAAAGCCAAACATTTTAAATTATGAATTATGAAGTGGGGAAGTAAGGTGTGGGGTGTGGGGTTGGGGGAGAAGGGATAATAAATAAAAGCTGTCTCCTGTCTCGGAGTCTCCTGACTTGAAAATAGAAGCTGAAATAACGCAAATTCGTCAATCATACTAAATCCGTTGAGTATAAGCTACATATCAGGAGAGGTACTCCTGCAAGTGCAGTGACTCTTAAATTATTACAGATGTGTCAGCGGCTGCGTGTAAGCATCCCACCGAAAAACTAATGCGCGGGGGGTTTGGGTAGGGCTGTTTCATTCTCCCATCAAAATATCAAAAGTAAAAGCGATCGCTATCAGGTAAAATGATAAGCGATCACTATCAGGTAAAATGATAAGTGACCGCCAACTTTTAAAATATATGTTGAGCTTAATAGAAAAACTAAAACAAGTCAAGGACTTTCGGAAAGATAAAGGAAAAAGACACCCTTTATGGATAGTATTAGTAGTAATAATACTGGGAACAA
>NZ_JADBUB010000078.1:0-10944 GCF_020245865.1 Microcystis sp. M169S2 | reverse complement strand
GACTTGATTTCAGTTTTTTCTTTGTCAGTAAGGGTGTCAACAAGGAATATTACAAATTGTTAACCGAGTCTTGAAAGCCTTGTGCTACAAAGGTTTGAAATGTTAAGAAAGATGTGACTAAAGGACAGCTTATTAAGGGGGGCAGGGGGGATCGAACCTAAAATCCATTTTTAATTTAATTATAACCAGCTACTTATAAGCCAATAACACCACTCCAAAGGTCAGGGCAAGCGCATCTTTGGTCAATTTTGTGATCCGCTTGTCCTGTAGAGATTTCAAATGATACCAGTCAATCAGAATAGTTACGAACTCAACTTATTCGGTGGATTTTTGCTTAACAATTGCGATGGCAAATTCTCCTCAAATATGCCTAAATCGTGGGTAGGCAAACCATATAAAGTTCATTTTGTCAAAGATTGTTAAGATGCGCTTATCCTTGACTGCCAAGGAGGTGTATTATGTAATAGGAGTTTCTCGATCAGAATTCCTAGGGTTCAAAGGTTACAGAGGTGGACATCATGGTTTCTTCACCCTCACCGCTGGTATTTAACTCACACTGTAATAGCGTAGTCAAGGCAATTACTGAAGGCAAAGTCGTTTTCTTCCTTGGGGATGAGATCAATTTGTGTGGACGCAGAACAAATGATAAGGGAGAACTAGAAAATTGGATTGTTGATAGCAATCCTCTCGGAGAACTTAATTATCCTCCCACTAATATTGAACTGGCGCTCTATTTAGACAAAATTTCTGAACATATTTATAGCGACGTTGTTCGGTGTCCTCTCACAGAAAAACACATCAAAGATTTACCGGAGGGATGTCCGCTCAAGACAGATTCAATCAAGAAAATGGCACTCCAGCAAGTGTCCCAATACATCGATCTGCTGGGGGGTAGCCAAGATATTCTTCCAGGAACCTTGGTACCAATCTTTGAAGCCGATTATCTCCCTAATCCCCTGCATCAGTTTTTGGCAAGACTGCCGGAATGCCTCAAGGGGAAGAACTACCCTCATCCCTACCAATTACTCGTAACGACTTGCTTCGATAACACGCTGGAATATGCTTTTAAAAAAGCTGGAAAAGAGTTTGATTTAGTCTCTTACAGAGGGCGAGAAAACAGTGGTCGATTTGTCCATCAAAAGTTTAGATTGGCAGGTGCGGGACAAATAGTTGAAGAAGGTTCTCCAGTTGTGATTGACAAGCCAAATGAGTATCAAGATCAAGGACTTTCACTTGAGCTATACCCAGTAATTCTGAAATTCTACGGAGCTATTGGAGACAATTTAATCGTAACTGAAGACCATTATATTGATTATTTAGCTCACAGGGATCTGAGGAAATTGATGCCTCTGCAACTATCAAATATACTCGACCAAAACCATATTTTATTCATGGGATATAGCCCAAGTTATTGGAATCTAAGAGTAATTCTTTATCGAATCTGGGAAGATCAAATATTGACCAAAGCCAAGGAAAGCTGGTGGACAATTCAATCAAATTCTCAAAGGTTCGATTGGGAGTTTTGGCTGAAATATACTGGCCAAAAGCCTATCTCGAAATCTTTAGAGGATTATATTGCCAAGTTAAGTGATACGATCCAGAAGCTACCAGACAGGAGCTTCCACAACGGCTCTTCTTCTGAATCTGGTGAAACTGTAACCCCAATTAAACGAGATCGAATCTTTATCAGCTACAGCCATAATGACACAGAATGGTTGAACAAACTCTTAACAGTCCTCACTCCAGCTATTGATGCAGGGGCAATACCAAAACCTTGGACTGACGAAGAAATCAAGCCAGGAGAGAAGTGGAGAGACAAAATTGAAGAAGCTCTAAAATCCGCTAAAGTAGCTGTCTTACTGGTAAGTCAGAATTTCTTGGCATCTGACTTTATTAAAAAAGAAGAACTGCCATCTTTACTCAAAGACGCTGAAAAGGAAGGCGTTAAGATCATCTGGGTTTTGGTGAATTCCTGCGGGTACAAATATACGGCACTTAAAGATCTGCAAGCAGCTCATAAGGTTTCGCAGCCGTTAGTGCTTCTTCCCACACCAGAGCAAGACAGAATATTGAACGAGATTTGCGACGAGATTGTGGCAGCAATGGAGGTATGAAAAACGCTGGTTTTCCTCCGTATTTAGTTACTTGCCTTGATATTTATTCAAACTAACTTAAGATTTAGAATCCCGAAAAAAAATGTTTTCACCAAACAATCATCAAGAGATTCCAGATTGTCCTTATCAAGGACTGATGCCCTATTTAGAAGAGCAGGCAGATTTCTTCTTCGGAAGGGAAAAGTGGTCTGCCATTATCACCGATAACCTAATGGTTTCGCGGTTGACCATACTCTATGGTACGAGCGGTGTGGGCAAGACTTCCGTCCTGCGAGCGGGGGTGGCCCATCACCTGCGCCAACTCGCCCAGAAAAACTTGAAGGAGTCTGGCCAGCCTGAATTTGCTGTTGTCGTCTTCAGTGCCTGGCGCGACGAGCCAGTGGCCGGGTTAGTGCAAAAAGTTGAGAAAGATGTCAAAAAAATCCTACCAGCAGTTAAAGTGCCAGAACCAGGGACTTCACTGGCAAAAACTTTAGAAAATTGGGCAAAGGTACTGGTTACTGACCCAGAGAGAAGCGGTAAGTTATTGATCATCCTCGATCAGTTTGAGGAGTATTTTCAGTACCATTCCCATAAAGATGGAGAAGGAACCTTCGCCTTTGAATTTCCCCGTGCCATCAATGAGTCTGGTCTGCCTGTCAATTTCCTAATTTCTTTGCGGGAAGATACCCTGGCTAAACTTGACCATTTCAAGGGACGCATCTCTAACTTGTTCGGCAACTATTTACGCATCCCCCACCTGGATGAAGAGTCGGCCGTGGATGCCATCAGGAAACCCCTGGGAGTATTTAACCAACGCCTGAAAGCAGGGGAAAAATCTATTGGCATTGAAACAGAATTAGTTCAGGAAGTATTAGAACAAGTCAAAGTTGGCAAAGTCTCTTTCGTTGAATCGGGAAAAGGTGGACGTGAACGTCCATCGACAGCAATTGAAACTTCTTACCTGCAATTGGTGATGGAACGCCTATGGAAAGAAGAGATGAAAATCGGTTCGGATTGCCTGCGGCTAGAGACTTTTAAGAGACTGGGCAAGGCAGAAAATATTGTCAAGCAACACCTCAATGAACGGATGGAACCTCTGTCAAGGGAGGAAAAGAAGATTGCAGCGCAGGTCTTTCAATACCTAGTCACTCCGGGAGGGACAAAGATTACCTATCCTGCTCTAGAACTGGCAGAAAAAGGGGGGGTTGAAACACAGAAACTTGAAGAGTTGCTACGGAAACTTTCTAGCCCGGAACAGCGAATTTTGCGCTCAGTTGGACCATCATCTGAAAAACCTAATGTGGAGCGCTATGAGATTTTTCACGACAAACTAGCTCCAGCAGTTTTAGAGTGGCGAAGAAAGTATTTAGAAAGGCAAAACAATTTCAAGAAATTGCTAATAGTGTCTGGACTACCAGTAATAGCTCTATTGCTTCTTCAGTTTGTATTGCAAGATGTGCAAACAGCAATTAGTGAGACTAAATCGATTACATTGTTTTCAGAGCTAATTGCAGCAAAGGGAGGGCATCTTGACTCTCTGGTTCATGGGTTAAGAGCCTTTAAAAATCTCAAAAAACTAGAGAGTAAATCTGCAGTAAATATATTACCATTTTTAATACCAAAAAATATCAGAAGTGATCTTCGTTCAAATATTCAGAAAGTCCTGCAACAAGATCTAGCTCAGGTTAATGAAAGCAATCGGCTCACAGGACATGAGGGAGAAGTTGTTGATATAAGCTTTAGTCCTGATAGAAATATTATTGCTACTGCTAGTCAAGATGGTACAGTTAAACTATGGAATCTTGAGGGGAAACAGATAAAATCTTTTTCAGCAGCAAATAATGCCAAGTTTTGGGGCATTAGTTTCAGTCCCAAGGGACAAATATTAGCTGCTGCCAGTACAGATGGAACAGTGAGACTCTGGAGATTAAATGGCAAGGATATTGAGGAAGTTGAACCCCTTAAAGTATCTCAGAGTCTGGTTTGGGACATCAGTTTTAGTCCTGATGGACAGGTATTAGCATCGGCGGATAGTAGTGGTACAGTCAAATTATGGCAGTTTGACGGAGACAAATTTAATCCTGATCCCATCTATCAAATTAAAGCACACGATCAAGTTAAAGGCGAAGATCAAGAAATTCACAAAATAAATTTTAGTCCTGATGGAAAATTTTTGGCCACTGCAAGTATAGATAATACAGCTAAACTTTGGCGTTTTGATGGCCAAAAAATTGAATTTTTGAGAACGCTTAAGGGACATACTGATTCTGTCTGGGATGTCACTTTCAGTCCCGACAGTCGTACAATAGCTACTGCTAGTTCAGATAACAATGCTAAACTCTGGAATCTTGAAGGAAAAGAGATTAAAACTCTCAGCGGACACAAGCAAGGAGTTCTCAGCGCAAGTTTTGCTACTTATGAGCAAAATAAAGAGCTTGTTGTTGCTACCGCTAGTGATGATAATACAATCAAACTTTGGAATCTCAAGGGAGAGGAAATTATCACTCTAACCGGACACATAAACGGAGTTTGGCGGGCAAGTTTCAGCCCTAATGGTAAATTCCTAGCTACTGCTAGTCGAGATAAGACTGTTAAGCTTTGGAATTTAAATCCTCAGTCTCTTTTTGGACATACTCTTGATGTGTTTCAAGTAAAATTCAGTCCTGATGGGAAGATTTTAGCTACTGCTAGTAAGGATGGTACTGTTAAGCTTTGGAGTTTTGATCCACAGGATATCCGCTACATTCATTATTTGAAAACTCTCAAATTACATGATAACTTTGTGACTGCGGTAAGTTTCAGTCCTGATGGTAGTACCATCGCTACTGCTAGTGCTGACACGACAGCTAAAATATGGAATCTTGACGGAAAGTTGCTCAAATCTCTTGATGGCAATCAAGAAGATACTAATTTGTGGATGTGGGATGTTAGTTTTAGTCTTGATGGACGTACTATAGCCACAGCTAGTTCTGATAAAACTGCCAAGCTTTGGACTTTCAATAAAGAGTTACCGATTTTTACTATTAACCATGATGCGACTGTTAGGAGTCTTAGTTTTAGCAGGGATGGTAAAATATTAGCCACTGGTAGTCGAGATAAAATTGTTAAACTTTGGAGTCTTGATGGGGAAAACATAAATCAAATTGGAGAAGATATTAAAACTGGACATAAAAAATGGCTGATGAGCGTAAGTTTATCTCCATCTGGTGACACTCTGGCGACGGCTAGTCAGGATGGAAGCGTTAAGCTTTGGAGCCTTGGAGGTGGAGAAATTAGACCTGTAGAAATTACACCTAAAGTGCAAAGTTCAGAACCCAAGATTTGTCGTGATTCTGATTCAAGAATTTGTCATAATTTTAGCATTATAAGCGTAGATTTTAACCGAGAGGGAAATCTTCTCGCTACCGCCAGCGAAGACGAAACCGTCAAACTCTGGAATCTCGAAGGACGACTTCTAAACACTTTCTTCGGACATATCGGTGGGGTACTTGATGCTACTTTCAGTCCTGACGGTAAATTTATTGCTTCATCTGGCAAAGATGGAAGAGTTATTATCTGGAATCGAGACCATAAATTAGAAGATGTAGTGAAGGAAAGTTGCAATTGGGTTCGGGGTTACTTAGAAAATAATACTAGGGTAAAAGAGGATGATAATAATAGATCTCAGTACGATCAGTATCAGTCTCTCTGCCAAGATATTGATCAATATATTAAGCCTCAAAACTAACGCTTTTCTAGCAATGATCGTACTCTTGAGGAGTAAAAGTTATTGCTTTGAGGTAACTGGGTTAAATTTCAGTTAACAAAAATTTTTACTCCTATGCTCTCATTTAACATTCTATCTACAGCACATAAAGCATAAGTTCCAGGCTCTAATTCTATCTCTGTTGTTCCTGCATTCAGAATCTTTATCAGTTGCCAACGATTACCTACTTGCTGATATAAAGTCCAAGAGCGGATATTACTATTTTTAGCTGCTTTCCAAGTTAGATTGCCATCTTTAACCCCTAAAATAGTTGGTGTCATTACTGAAGGTTGAGACTTTTTCCAGGACATAACTGGTGCTAAAGCTGGTTCCCCATAAGTCGAGCTACTGAAAGCATTAAATACATCTGAATTATTGAAAAATTTTACCCTGAAGAAAATATTCCCTAAAGCTAATTTAGGAGCAAGGCTGCGAGTTATTGCAATTTGCTGAATTAACTCAGTAATTGGCCAACCTTGTGTTTCTATCTTATACAGAGCAACACCGGCATAAATATGTCGCTTTTTCGGGTTATTTTCAGACCACCATTTTAGCAAAACCGGATAACTTTGTTGGGGAGCTTTAATCTGCCAATAAAGTTGAGGAGCCAGATAGTCTATCCAGCCTGCTTCTAGCCATTTTTTCGCATCTGAATGGAGTTCTTCGTAGGGGTCAATATTGGCGGAAATACCGGGAGGTTGTCCAGGTCGATAGATGCCAAATGGACTAATGCCAAACTTGACGTGTTCTTTAGTGTTTTTTAGGCCGACAGATAGACGCTCAATAATTTTATTGACATTGTCTCGCCGCCAATCAGCTTTACTCAATTTTCCTCCCTGCTGCTGATAGAGTTCGTAGGTTCTATCGTCCGGAAACGGAAGGTGTTGCTCGATGGAACTGGTATCGGTATTTTTGATGTGTTGGGGATAGGGATAGAAATAGTCATCCATGTGAATGCCATCGACATCATAGCGGCGGACGACATCAAGAATTACGTTGTAAAGCTGGTCTTGAACAACTTTTGCGCCTGGATCCATCCACTGCTCGGAACCGTAGGAATAGACATACTCTGGATGAGTGACACTAATGTGAGGAGCGACTGTCTTAATAGGCTCTCTATTGGGGAGATTTTTCCCTGCTCGGTAAGGATTGAACCAAGCGTGCAGTTCGATGTTGCGTTTGTGACATTCTAGGACGGCAAATTCCAAGGGATCGTAAAATGGCTCTGGAGCCTTACCTTGCTCGCCAGTCAGCCAATAACTCCAAGGTTCTACTTCGGATTTATAAAAAGCATCGCCAGTTGGTCGTACCTGTAAGATAACAGCATTGAAATTTAATCTTTGGATGCGATCGAGAATCTCGATTAATTCGCTCTTCTGCACTTCCACAGATAACCCTGGCTGACTCGGCCAGTCGAGATTGAGGACAGTTGCCACCCAGACTCCACGAAACTCCCGCTGATGGCTAACCCGCACAGTTTCCTGTGGAAAAGCCATATCTTGGGACTTTGAATTAGACTGTAGGCAGCTTGCTCTGTAGAAACCGATAGTAGTTCCAGCACTAACTAGAGCCATAAAAGCTCGTCTTGACAAATGCCTCGACATAGATATAGCAAGTCCATTTAAGACTGGTTAAGGAAGGGAACAGGGAACAGTTAAACTGTTACCCATTTAAACTGGGTATTAGAGTGTTAGAAAAAAACTATGAAACTCACTCTCCTCCCTGCTTCCCTGCAAGGCCCAAATAACAATTTAAATGATGAACAGCTTAGGTGTTGACATTTTGTTTAGACTTGCTATCGATGAACCTTGCTACGGATTCATTTGCAGGGAACTTCAGTCATCACAGAAAATTAACGAAATGTTCTTTTTTTACCTTCTGATCTGCGATCGCCTTACCCACAGCTTGAAGCTCTTCAATTTTGTCAACAGCATCCATCTTCTGAACATCCGCTGGGTTGATCTGCGTCAATCCCAATGCCGATAATCCTTCATGAGAAAGGTCAGCATTGTAGCGCATATATGTAAATAATTTCTCTCCCCCAGGCGCGTTGATGTCAATCATGTTGCCAACCTCTTGGTCAATGATATCGCCCTCAAGACATTTGCCAAAAATACGACAGAGCATATCTTGCTGATTCTGCGCGGCAAACATCAGAGCAGAGGGGATCGCTCCAGCATTGTAAAGAAGATTCATTTCTCCCGGTTTAAGATTTTTATTGGCACTAGGGGTCATGCCTGTTCCAACAGACACTAAAAGCATTTTATCTTCACCAACGGGCCAATTTAGTTTGTAGGGTTTAGTCGTAGCCATCAGGAAAAGTTGAAAGGCTGGATTGTTGAAAGATGTAATTCCCCCATCAACAAACACAAAAGGCTCACCCTTTTCTACTTCAATTACCTCCGGTGGAAAGTAGGTGGGAGCGGCTGTACTTGCACGAATCAACTGCCAGAGGGGCAATTGTAAGTTACAGTCAGGACGGCTGGGATCGTTATAACGAGCATAAGGATTATTGGAAATTGGCCATGGCGAATCAGTCGTGGCATTACGCATGACCATCAGGAGCAAGGTTTTCAGTAGCGAACTACCGAGGGTGGCAACAGAGCCATCTTTTTCCTGAAATTTTTCCCGAAGCTCTTGTGCGAGATTTTTATCTTCAAATTTGTACTGAAATTGTTTTAGCAAACTCGCCGAATCAAACATATTTTCGCCTTGGTTAATGTAAAATTCGCGCACTTCACTAACTCTCATCCCCCAAGACAAACAAGAGGCAATAATTGCCCCCGTACTTGTGCCAGCGATGTAATCGAAATAGTCCGCCAGCAAAAACTTATCATCGGCTCCTAATTTTTCTTGCAGAAGACTTTCTATCTTCGCCAAGACTTCAATTGTTATAATCCCACGAATACCACCGCCATCTAAGGCAAGTAGTTTGCGTGGACCAGTTTTGCTGAGAATTTCTTGAACAGACATTTTGATTCTCCTTCGCTCTCAAGCGTCGTGGGATTAATGATCGCAATTTGGCCGCCCCACTCTTCAATTTTGGCGGCGAAGTCAGATGTGCCGCCGGAGCCAGCACCAGTGAGTTTTTCATACCAAACTAGAATGGCAAACAAGTTGCCGAGGTGAGATTTCAACCGAGCCGTATTGACAATCCAGTCATTGTTACGGGCAAAAATGGGTTGACAATGTCCATCACTTATTTCAATTTTCAAGAAAAAGTGGCTAACTCAAGTCTAAATTGCATCACTGTCTGATATACCTCCATAGAATACCTCATTCGGGGTACGATAGTCAAGAGATTTTCGAGGATGATTGTTAATTAAGTTTACAGACCTTTCCATCTCCTCTGGCTTAACGATTTAAAAATTCTTTTCCTTGAGAAATAATTCTCTTAATAGTCGCTTATTATGCTCGTTTAATCCCCTCTGCCAAGGATGATAAGGATTAGTAAAATAAAAGTCTGCTCACAATTTCTAACTTAACTCTTGGTGTTCACAAAACTCTTTTCCTCTGTCAGAATTCAAGATTTTTCGTAATTAGTCATTGCCATAAGAAATATTAATTTAGAATCGACAAAAAACTGACTGTGACTGTATTGCTTATGGGGTAAATAACACTAATCCTCTAAACGTTGGCGACAGATAAAGCCTCTAGAATATAAGCCCATCCTGTAATTGAGGCAATTACTTTACGAGTCATGACTTTTAGCTCTTGGTCTTCCTATACTGACTTTTTTAGATAATAATTTTTCGATTCCCCCTTGAAGATATTTTCCTAACCAATCTTCTACAGTGACTCTATTTCTTCTTAGCATTTCCGCAGCTTCTATCACCGTTTTTGCCTTTTTTGTCTTTAATAAGTACAATAGTTGTATTCTTTCTTTTCCCGAACCAGTTTTTTTTGTCTAGGCAGTTCCTTGAGTTCTGCTTCATTTTCAGATATTTCTATCTTATAAACTCCTGCCATATTTGTCCTTTAACTCTACTATAGCGGTAAGCGCTTGAGTGAGATACAGACCAAGCTTTGCCTAGCATGGTTTATAGCTCGTGACACTGTACCTCATACGACTGCACACCGCTATAATATGATATTATACCCTATCTGTGGTCAGATTTTGAAGAATTGGCATTAGTTAGTAAAAATGTTCTGTATGGAGTTATAAAATCATGACTGAAAAGGAATCTTGTGATTGGATAATGCGAGTGGATTTACACTTACCCACTCCTGATAAAATGCCAGATGAAATGTTAGAAATAGCAGCGGCAATTGCGTGGGTTAATTACCGAGTAGAGGGGCCAGGTTGTCTGTGGCTGATGGTCAATTCCTGCTGTGAACCTAAATTTATGTATCTGCCAGATATAAAGTTAAGACGAATTGCCGAAAGAGCGCATCCAGAGGTAGATATTTACGATCCAATTAACGAACTCCTGCTGTTAGTTAGTCCCAATTGGGAAATATTTCCAGGGGAATTAGTGGGAGATAACGAAACACATTTTTACTACCGAATTAACGTCAAAGAACGAGTAGGAAAATCCTGTGAAGATTGCTGGGAAGTTTGGGGAGAAAAGTTAGGAGAAGTTGGTCGAGAAGGAATGGTAACAGTAGTGGAAGATGTCTAAAGCGTCGATTGAGTAATTGATTGCTCACCACAGAGACTCAGAGGACACAGAGTTTTTTAAGTAATTTTTCTGATTAATGAATTAGTGTTATATTGGTTCTGAGTACGAGGGAAGCATTTCGATAGAAAATCTCTGGTTTCAGGAATGGGTTATTGTCCGAATGCTTCGCCCCTACTCAAAAATTTATTAGATCTTCCCAAAAAAGCGATATTGATTTATGAATTGGTTTTTGAAAAATATTATAAGCCAATAACACCACTCCAAAGAGTTCTAATATAATTAGAAGAGGTTGATCAAAGGGGGTTTATGGATGATAAAACCGCAAAGCCGGAAGAATCTGGGTAATGATTTGGTAGTAGTGGCGTAGCCCTCTTGCTTACCTGGTATGAATTGTGTAAAATATTTATTAATAAAAATAATTGGAACCCGATCAGTCTTTAAACCTCTAGCTTGATCATGACTTTTCTGATAAATATCTTTT
>NZ_JADBUB010000077.1:0-18676 GCF_020245865.1 Microcystis sp. M169S2 | reverse complement strand
GAAAGAATTAGGGATAGGAGCGAGCTTACTAGGAATTATTATTAATAAGTGAGAGATGGTGCGGCGAACTTTTTCGAGCTAAAACCATGAAAAGCTTATGCTATATGGATTTCAGCCTTCTTGTCCCCCTGTCAGCAATTACCTATGTCACTACGCCATTGGCAAAGCTCGAATCGTAGCCAAAGAACGAGGCTATAATTGGGATACCATGACGGAAGAAGAAAAAGAAGAGTTTATCGATAATATCGTTCACGAACCATCATAATATCCACCGAATTATACCGAGTTTATTTTACCATGAATATTACCTTAAATCCCGAATTAGAACAATTAATTAACTCTCAATTAGCGACAGGAAACTATAACAGCATTGAAGATTTATTAAAAGACGCTTTGTTAAATTTAGCGGACAAATAAAACCGTCAGACTTTAAGCAAAAAAGTTAAAGAACTCTTTGATAAAACTCAATCCTTAGCCGGCGTTCAGGATATTACCGAAAAAGATATCGCCGCAGAAATTGAAGCCTATCGGAGAGAGGACTTAAAAGAAAAATGGACTATAGCGGTGTGCAGTCGTATGAGGTACAGTGTCACGAGCTATAAACCATGCTAGGCAAGGCTTGGTCTGTATCTCACTCAAGCGCTTACCGCTATAAATGGTTTCAAGAAGTTGAAGAAATGGCATTGACTGGCTCTGAAATTAGCGAAAAGGACTATGAAAATATTTTGATGGATAAATATAAACAACAGGGATTGATCCTATGATACTGTGCGATACTGTTCCTTTATTCTGTTCGGTAGATAAATCTCAACCACGACATCAAGCAGTTAAAATTTTTATCGAGAATGAGTCCTCTTATCTAATAACAACTTGGTCTTGTTTTACTGAATCCATGTATCTCTGCTTGAAACGTGGGGGATGGTCGATGCAAGCTCAACTCGGTAAATTGCTATTGAAGAAAATGGTACGGTTAGCCTCGATCGAAGAAAAAGATTATCCTCGATTACTGTCACTGATGGAAAAATATAAAGATCGCCCAATGGATTTAGCTGATGCGACTTTAGTAGTAACGGCTGAGAATTTAAAAATCAAACTAATTTTAACCTTCGATTCCGATTTTTTCTTTTATCGAATTAACGATTCCCAAGCATTTGAGGTGATCGATCTATACAATTGATAGATTTAAATCATGTTGATCATGGAATAATTCCGATTTAATCGTTTCTAACTAATAAGATTGAGATGCTTTATTTAATCACTTAAATTAGCAGTTTCTAGCCATTTTTTACCCATTTCAATCGGAATACCGAGGGGAGGACAGAGAATTTTAATTAATTCAATTCCTCCCGTGATTAAAATGTTTCTTAGGCGAAAATTTTTCTTGATTTCTGCGTCAACTTGTGCGACAAAAGTTTGTTTTTCAATTTCGGTATTAGTGGGATAAGTTTGGGTGATTTGGCTGATAAGTTGTTGGATTTCTTGGGCGGCTTCGGCTAAATTTTGGGGTGTGGCGTAATTATGTTGAACGGCTTTTTGATCTCCTTGCACCGTATCGGCAAAGTTAGCAATATTTGCTCCACGAAGGTCATATTTAGGAGTTTCTGACATAGGATTAAAAGATTGAGGATTACTGATGAGAATTATAGCATCCATAATGGCAAAACTGACACCATTTCTCTGAATGAAAGCGATACGTCGAATTCAAGTCCCCCTTAGAAAGAGGGATTTAGGGGGATCAAAATAAGGATTGAGCGGCTTTAATCCGAATACTTGGGTTCTTGTCTGTGAATAGTCTTTTGGCAAGAGTTCTGATAATTAAATCGAGGGATTCTGTACTCAATTTCATATCAGTTTACTGCATAACGAGAGCCAATTTTACCGAGGGCATCAACAGCACTGAAACGAACGCTATCATCTTCATCGTAACAAACATTTACTAGATCAGGAATAACATCTTCTAGTCCAATTTCACCCAAAGCAATTGTGGCTGTGACACGAACTTTTACTTCCGTATCTTGTAGGGATTGAATGAGATAGGATATTGCTTTTTCACCACCAATTTTTCCGAGAGATTCCGCCGTGATTATCCGAATATCGGGATTAGTATCAGATAAGCAGGAAGCTAGATAAGGAATTGCGGATTCATTGCCAATTTCTCCTAAAGCTCGAATCAGATTTAGGCGAACATTAAGATCATTTTCTCCTATTAAATGGGATACTAAGGTGTCGGCAAGGCTGCTATTGCCAATTTTGCCCAAGGCTTCGGCAGCTTTAGCGCGGATCTGGGGGAGAGAATCGTTGAGTTTATTCAATAAAGTATTGATGGCGATTTGGGTGTTATTAAGTTGCTGAACCATGTTATTTTTTCTCTGGGTTATTGTTATTAGGTTGCTGGGGATAATTCTGTTGGTTTCCTTGCACATTATGAGCTAAATTGCCAATAGTAGCTCCTCTGAAATCATAGGTAATAGATGAGGTTTCAGAGGTTGGGGATTGAGTGGAGTAAGAAATAGATTCAGGGAGGGGGTGATAGTATTTAAGTTTGTTTTGAATTGTGTCTAGTGCTTTTCTAGCTTGAGAGAGAGTATAGCCATTATTTAATGTGACAAAATCAGGATTTTTCAGGCATTTGATAAGTTCAGTCATCGCTGTTTCTGAGCTAATCTTACCCAAAGCGAAGGCTGCATTCGAACGAACAGCACTATTAGAGTCTTTTAAAGCCTTGAGTAACCCCGGAATGGCTGTTTCTGAGCCAATTTTACCCAAAGCCTCGGCTGCGTTCCCACGAACATCCTTATCAGAGTCTTCTAAAGCCTTGAGTAACCCCGCAATGGCTGTTTCTGAGCCAATCTTAGCCAAAGCCTCGGCTGCGTCACTACGAACAAACCTATCAGAGTCTTCTAAAGCCTTGAGTAACCCCGGAATGGCTGTTTCTGAACCAATCTTACCCAAAGCCGCGGCTGCCTCCCTACGAACAAACCCATCAAAGTGTTCTAAAGCCTTGAGTAACCCCGGAATGGCTTTTTCCGAGCCAATCTTACCCAAAGCCTCGGCTGCGTTCCAACGAACATACCAATCAGAGTGTTCTAAAGCCTTGAGTAACCCCGGAATGGCTGTTTCTGAGCCAATCTTACCCAAAGCGAAGGCTGCCTCCTGAACATACCAATCAGAGTCGTCTAAAGCCTTGAGTAACCCCGGAATGGCTTTTTCCGAGCCAATCTTACCCAAAGCCTCGGCTGCGTTCCAACGAACATACCAATCAGAGTGTTCTAAAGCCTTGAGTAACCCCGGAATGGCTGTTTCTGAGCCAATTTTACCCAAAGCCTCGGCTGCGTTCCCACGAACATCCTTATCAGAGTCTTCTAAAGCCTTGAGTAACCCCGCAATGGCTGTTTCTGAGCCAATTTTACCCAAAGCCTCGGCTGCGTCACTACGAACATTCTCATCAGAGTGTTCTAAAGCCTTGAGTAACTCCGCAATGGCTGTTTCTGAGCCAATCTTAGCCAAAGCTAAGGCTGCCTTCCGACGAACATTCTCATCAGAGTGTTCTAAAGCCTTGAGTAACTCCGCAATGGCTGTTTCTGAGCCAATCTTAGCCAAAGCCTCGGCTGCGTTCTCACGAACAGAACCATAAGAGTCTTCTAAAGCCTTGAGTAACTCCGGAATGGCTGCTTCCGAGCCAATCTTACCCAAAGCGAAGGCTGCGTTCCAACTAACATGCTCATCAGAGTGTTCTAAAGCCTTGAGTAATCCCGGAATGGCTGTTTCTGAGCTAATATTACCCAAAGCCTCGGCTGCGTCACTACGAACAAACCTATCAGAGTCTTCTAAAGCCTTGAGTAACCCCGGAATGGCTGTTTCTGAACCAATCTTACCCAAAGCCGCGGCTGCGTTCCCACGAACAACCCCATCAGAGTCTTCTAAAGCCTTGAGTAACCCCGCAATGGCTGTTTCTGAGCCAATTTCACCCAAAGCCGCGGCTGCGTTCCCACGAACAACCCCATCAGAGTCTTCTAAAGCTTGACTTAACTGATTAACAACTTGATTAGACTTTGTTAATCCCAATAACTCCACCTTAAACTGTTTCGGCACATCCAACCCAAGCACTAACCCCACTGTCTGCTTTTGAAACTTAAAGTTGACTTCTCCTGCTAACCTCGCTCCTAATTTTAAATCAATCTCTAAACCTAATTTAACCACCCGTTTTGCTTGGGTTTCATTATCCAATAACCCCAGCAGCAACGCCATAGGTTCCGTCCATTTGAGATAATTCAAATAGTCCCACTGTAACTGCTCATCCCTGAGATGGGGTAACTTTTTCTTTAATTCCTCAGCCGTGTAATACTCTTGGATGAGTTGGTGGCGAAAAGCAATTTTATCATTACCTTCTAGGTGAATTAGATGATATTTCAATAAATCCTTTAACCACTGCTTACTGTAATATTCTGGGAATCCTTTATTTTTGATAAATTTGCTTAATTCTTCCTCTGCTTCTGTTCGGGAAATAGCCACCTGAATCTCTGTTTTTGACTCCCCTTGGGTCATTTTCCACGCTAACACTTGCAGCAATTCTCGCCACCAATCCCGCGATTCTTGGTAAGTAGGAACATCTGCTTTTAATTTCTTGTCATAAATTCCTGTAAAAATCTGGAAAACTAAGCCCAAATTAGCAGGAATTTTGTTCTGATTATTATCAAAAACTGAACAAAGCATCCACAAAAGCAGGGGAGTTTCTCCCAATTCCTTGAGACGATTTCCCAACTGTTTAAGCATTTCTTCGCCTTTTTCAGGCAAATAGGCCTTGACAAAATCCCGCATCTGTGGTTCAGTCAGGGGGAGCATTTCCAGCTTTTTTTCAATGTTTAAGTCGTCGCTGCCTAAATCCCTTGTGGTGAAAATCATCGAAATTTCTGCATACTGCTGGCGAAAGTTTTTTAAATTCTGTCGCGCAGTATCTGAGGGCAATTCATTGATACCATCAAATAATAATAATGGTCTAAAATTCTGATTTTCTAACAGCCAACTT
Organism: Microcystis sp. M169S2; assembly: GCF_020245865.1. NCBI lineage: Bacteria > Bacillati > Cyanobacteriota > Cyanophyceae > Chroococcales > Microcystaceae > Microcystis > Microcystis sp. M169S2. The sequence continues at coordinate 13,650 of NZ_JADBUB010000077.1, read as the reverse complement.
TCTAGGGTATTACTATCAATAATTAATTTATGGCGTTTCAGGAATTGTAAAATTAAATCAAGAATTGAGGTTTCATACAAGCGTAATTCGATGAGAATGGGAATTTGAATGATTTTAGCTTGATTTTGTTGATTTGGGTGCAAGCTTTGCGCTCCTACAGATTCTTCTAATAATAATCTGGCTAAAGCGGTCGATTTTCCTGAACCGGGACGACCTTTTAAAAGAACGTGATTAGTCGCATACTTGCGTAAAAGTTTTAAAACTTTTTCGGGTTTTTCTGGTCTTTCTGCTCTTTCTTGTGGGTTTTGTGGTTCTTTTTCAATCGTCTGCACCTGCAAATCCATTAAAGGTGCAGTTTTCGACGGGCGTGTTTTTCCCTCTACGTCCGTGAGGGTGTAAAATGTCTCCCACTGGGCGTACTTTTCCGAGTCCGAGATTGATTTGAGATAGGGAGTCCAGTCAATCATTGATGCTGTCAAGTATTTAAATTACCTGTTGAGACGAGGAAAAAGGCAACCCCCCAACCCCTAGCAGGGGTAGGGTTGATTCATGAATCAACCCTACTATGAATCAACCCTACCTTGCTTATTTTTAATTGTAGGCTAAGAAGATTTGTTCATGACCTACAAGATAGAATCGGAGTTTCTGCATCCCTCTCTCCTGTCAGACCGGGAAAACCCCATCCGAATATAAACACTCACGCTGCCGTCGTACCTTGTTCCAAGCACTTTAGCGTATATCTGGCACGAGTTTTAAGAATTGTTAATTGATCTGTTTTTGCCAACAACTCATCTAACTCAGCTACTTCATCAGCGCAGAGTAAAGATTCTGCATTTCTCGTCACTAAATCATCTAAACGGGTTTGCTCTACGAGGGACAATTGACAACTTGCCAGCGCTTTTAATTCATCCACACTCAAACCCATCAAACAATCTTCATCGAGTCCTAATGAATTGGCAAATCGAGAATAGGTGTTCCAGTCTAATAAAACCCCAACTCGTTCCCCTTGCTCATTTGTTAAGTATTCTACCGGCTTGGACATATTAGAAACACTCACAATACAATATAATCCTATTTTAGTAATTAATTCCAGAAAATGCCATCGATCGCCGATAAGGTTATCTTATTTTTGTTTTCCTAATTGTTGGGCCTTATAAAAAGTTTCTAAACTGTGACTATCCCCGACAAAACGCCAGTGCCAGGGTTCATAATTAATACCCTGGGGATTATTTTCGGGGAAAGATAACTCGAAACTATACTGGGCAGCGTTATTTTGCAACCAACGAAAAGCGGCAGTATTAGCAAAACTGCTACTTAAATTCGTTGCGGGAGCGCGACCATCGCCAATATCGATCGCATAACCGGTATGATGTTCGCTGTAACCCGGAGGTGCGCTCACTTCTGCTCGTTTGCGGGTTTGCTGATTGCGTTGTTTTTTAACTTCAAAAAAGAGCTTTTCTTGGGTTGCTTTTGATCGAAATGCGGAAATCGGCATTAAAATCACCCCCGACCTTCTCGCGTCACTCTGCATCTCGATAAAAGCCTTGGCTGCCGGTTTCCTTAAACGCATAGCACCATCCCCAGTAATGGGGGCTAATTCCGTCTCCGGGGCCTCTTGATAGGGTAAATGACCTAGAATGTTCTCAATGGGGCTAGGAGTGGCTTTAATGGGGGGGGAGGGGTTAATAACCGGTTTTTTTACGGTAGCAGGGGGACGATTCAAGACTGCTATGGCAATTATGCCAGTTCCCACCAGAGCAAGTAAACCGCTTGCGATCGCTATGAGACCATTAGGATTAGTAGTTTTTGTGTACTGGTTGTCCCGCAAAGCTTCGGGAATATCATCGATCGGTTTCACGGTTTACTTGCCCTCCTGCACGATAATTACATTATTCCCCGGCCACTCCATCTTGACGAGCAGCCTGTTGAACGGCGGCGGCCACAGCCGTAACTACACGACCATCAAAAACCGAGGGAATAATATTCTCTCGATCGAGATTAGCAGGAGTGATCAAAGAAGCGATCGCTTTGGCCGCTTCCAGATACATATTATCGGTGATTGCCCTAGCGCGACAGTCCAGGGCCCCGCGAAATAATCCGGGGAAAGCGAGAACATTGTTAATCTGATTGGGATAATCGCTGCGTCCGGTAGCCACCACGGCCACTAAATCATTGATTAATTCCGGTTGAATTTCGGGAATGGGATTAGCCATGGCAAACACGATCGCATTTTTAGCCATTCCCTTGACCATTTCGGGAGTCAATACCCCCGGTGCGCTCACCCCCAAGAAAACATCAGCGCCTTTGAGAGCATCCCCTAGCTTACCACTGGCGGCCACGGCCCAAGCTTGTTTTTCTGGGGTTAAATCGTCCCGGTTTTGGGAGAGGATACCAAGGGAATCACAGAGGGTTATATCTGTGGCTCCTGCGGTTTTAAAGAGAGTAGCGATGGCGATTCCCGCCGCACCTGCACCATTAATGACGATTTTGACTGTATCAAGCGATTTTTTGACAAATTTGAGGGCATTAATCAGGGCAGCCAGGGAAACGATCGCTGTACCGTGTTGATCATCGTGGAAAACGGGAATATTTAATTCCGCTCGCAGACGTTTCTCGATTTCAAAACAGCGGGGAGCGCCGATATCCTCTAGGTTAATACCCCCAAAAACCGGGGCGATTCTTTTGACGGTTGCAATGATTTCTTCGGGGTCCTGGGTGGCTAAACAGATGGGAAAAGCATCAATTCCGGCGAATTCCTTGAATAACATCGCTTTCCCTTCCATGACTGGCAAGGCAGCCTCTGGCCCGAGATTTCCTAATCCTAATACCGCGCTACCATCGGTCACTACAGCGACGGTGTTGCCCTTGATGGTCAATGAGTACACCAGTTCGGGTTGGTGAGCGATAGCGGTGCAGATGCGACCAACTCCGGGGGTGTAGGCCATGGCCAGGTCATCTTGGGAGGTGAGGGGAATACGACTCTCAATGGAGATTTTACCCCGACGATGGAGATCGAAGGTGCGATCGGAAACTTTCAGAAGTTTAACATCTGGTAGAGCTTTAACCGCAGCGATAATCTGTTCCGCTTGGTCGGTACTAGCGGCATCAACCATAATCTCGCGGGTGCTAATCTTTAAATTGCGTTCGATCAGAGAAATTTGCCCTAAATTCCCCCCCACATCGGCGATCGCATTGAGGACAGAAGCGAAGGTTCCCGCTTGATTGGGGATTTCTATCTTGAGACTTAGACTATAGCTAGGATTGGGCGTTAAATGAACCATGCTGAAGGCTTCCAATACTGATAAATATTGATTATCTTCTATCTGTGAGAGACTTTGGTATCTAATCGTGCAGTTTCTTTAGCTATTAGGGTCTCTCTGGGCCTAACACCAGTGGGACCGAGGGAGTCAAACTAGGTCCTGTTTAAAAGGTGTGGGGTGTGGGGAGATGGCAAATTAGGTTAGACTTCATCTTGATGAGAAAGGCTGTAAATATGACTAGAGAATTATATCCGGCGATCGATCCCTATTGTACTGGTTACTTAAAAGTATCGGCTCTCCACACAATTTATTATGAAGAAGTGGGCAATCCCCAGGGTAAACCGGTAGTATTTCTCCATGGCGGGCCCGGAGGTGGTATTGAAGGGATTTATCGTCAGTATTTCGATCCGCAGAAATGGAGAATTGTCCTTTTTGATCAACGGGGTTGCGGTAAAAGTACCCCTCACGCTGAGTTAAGAGAAAATAACACTTGGCTGTTAGTGGCAGATATCGAAAAACTACGAGAATTATTAAAAATCGAGCGCTGGGTAGTTTTTGGCGGTAGTTGGGGAAGTACCCTATCTTTAGCCTACAGTCAAACCCATCCTGAACGATGTTTAGGCTTAATTTTGCGCGGAATTTTTCTACTGCGAGAAAAAGAATTAAAATGGTTTTATCAAGAGGGAACCAGTTATATTTTTCCCGATATTTGGCAGAATTATTTAGCACCTATTCCCCCGGAAGAAAGGGGAGATTTGCTGGCCGCTTATTATCGGCGCCTGACTAGCGATAACCCCCAAATCCGTCTAGAAGCTGCCAAAGCTTGGTCAATTTGGGAGGGAAGTACCAGCAAATTAATTCCTGCGGACAATTTAATCGAGAGATTCGGTCAGGATAATTTTGCCGAAGCTTTTGCACGCATTGAATGCCATTATTTTGTCAATAAGGGTTTTTTAGAAACGGATAACCAACTGATCGAAAATGTTGATAAGATCCGCCATATTTCCGCGGTTATCGTGCAAGGACGTTATGATATTGTTTGTCCGATGATTTCTGCTTGGGAATTACATCAAGCTTGGCCGGAAGCGGAATTTATCATTGTTCCCGATGCGGGACATTCGATGACAGAAGTGGGAATTCGTAGTGCTTTAATTGAGGCTACCGATAAATTTGTTAACTTATAAATCACCTAATAATCGTGATGATTTTGCCAAATTTGTTCGTAGGCTTTTTCCATATCTATCGTAAATTTTTTGGCATTCCAGAGGGTAGATATATGACGAGATTGACGTAATTGATAACCGATTTCTTCCCTTAAATTTTCATCTAATCCTAACTTAATTCCCCACTGCACATATTCTTCATCATTCCAAGCTATACCCTGACTAATGCCGGCATTTTTCATAAAAGTATAGCTATTACGGGCTGCAAATTGTTCACCAACCCTAGTGACTAAAGGAATCCCCATCCAGAGGGTTTCTAGGGTTGTGGTAGCACCATTATAGGGATAGGTATCGAGAACTATATCAGCAATTCCTAGATTAGCGCGATGGGTTTCCTCATTGAAATCATTGGGCAAAAATCTTAATCTATCTTGACTAATTCCCAATTTGTCGGCACTTTTGAGAAATAATTCTCGAATGGTTTCTTTGTCGGCAAAACCTTTGATTAAAAGATAGCTATTAGGAACCTGTTGGAGAATCTGCAATTGCAGACAAATCATGTTTAAGGTGCGTTTTAATCCCGATTGCACGGTCAGATAAATAATAGCATCATCGGGAATATTTAAATCAGTTCTTCTCCTAGTGGGAACACCCACTTCAAAACCATCCACGGATAAATAAGAGTTAGGAAGTCGGATAATTTTTTCTGAATAAATTTCTTCAGCATTTTTGGGTAAAACGTAGTTATCGGCAATAAAATAATCAATAGCAGGAATTCCCGACGCATCTAATCCTAACCAAGTTACTTGTATCGGTGCTGGTTTTAAGGCCATTACTAGATAAGTTGTATTATTGGTTAAGCTATCAATATCCACTAGAATATCTAAGTTATCTTGACGAATTTGGGCAGTTATTTGTTCAATTTTTGCTGGCAAGTTATAGCTATAATCTGAGTTATTTTTAAACCATTTTTGAGTAATTTCGTCTGCTGCTTGGTTGACAAAATAGGTGTAAATTTCAAATTTATCTCGATTATGATAGTGAAATAACCAGCGACTTAACCAACCCACAGAATGACGACGGAGAGTATGGGCAATATAACCAATTTTTATTTTTCTTGCTGGAGATTTTGGAGAAGAAACAGGAGCAATATATTTATAGCGGGTTCTTACATCTGCTTGAAAAATTTCTGCTAGTTTACTTTGTAAATAGCGATTAATTTTGGGATTATCTTGATAGTAGGGAAGACAGCTAGTAACTCCCAAAATAGAGTCGATAATGAAGGGAAGTGCATTAAATTGTTTGGCATTAATTTGTCCCTCGATTAATTGTATTAATTCATCGATAAATTTAGGTAAATTTCCCCAGTCTCCCTTAGCTTGTAAAATACCAATCACTAGAGAAATTCCCAAGAGCTTTTCAGTAGTTGTCTGGCAACTTTTATAAAAATTATCGGCAATTTCTAGAGATTTTTTATAGTCAACAGTGGTGGTTTTATAAAGATTAAACAAACTATTTTGTAGGTATAAATCCTCCGGTAGAAAGCGCAAACAAAGTTCTACTAAATTAATGGCAAATACACTTTGCTTTTGTTGATAAGCATAATTGACAATTGCTGAGATAACTTTGGCCGCAATTATTTCTGGATTATTGATATGTAAGGCTGCTAATTCTAAAAAGTGGATGGTATCAGTACAGGGGTAGATTAAAACCTTTTCCGTCACTCGCAGCAGTAAATCAAGATTAATTGCTGCTGTAGCTGTATTTTCTAACAGTTCAAATACACACCAATCATTGAACTTTTCCATCGCAAAAATTTGGAATTGTATTTCTAATTCCATCAGATGCAGGAGATTATTTAAAAAACTAGGATTAAGATTTTGTAGCTGCAATCGAATTAGATAACTTGTCTCTAATCTTTGGGAATTTTCTTGTCTGGTTGCCTCTGCATCCAAGATTTGAGTTAAAGTTTCTATCCACCCCGATAATTCTGATTCGGCTGCTTGACTCAATACCAGTAACCAAGTAGCTTGTGCGTCTTCTTCTCTATCTTGTAAAAGATAGGCTAATCCTAGATAAAAATAATCCTCAATCACCAGAGAATTGGTTTCAATTAATTGTTCATAAAACTGCACTACTCTTTGATAATTGTTGTCATTTAAATGGGTTTGTATGTCTTGATGCCATTGCATAGTTTTTATCCGCTAAGATTGACAATAAATATTCCACATTTGCCGATAAGCAGTTTCTAAATCTCTGGTAAATTGTTTGGCATTCCAGAGGGGAGATGTATGACGAGACTTTCGGAGTTTCCAACGGACTTCTTCTCTTAAATTTTTATCCAATCCTAACTTAATTCCCCACTGCACATATTCTTCATCACTCCAAGCTATACCCTCAGTTATTCCCGCATTCATCATTAAAGTATAACCGTTACGGGATGACCATTGTTGCCCCACTTTAACCACGAGAGGAATTCCCATCCAGAGGGTTTCTAAGGTGGTTGTACCACCATTAAAGGGATAGGTGTCCAAAACCACATCAGCGATGGCTAAATTTGCCCTGTAGGTTTCCGTCTGATAGAGAGGAAGCATCTTAATTCGATTAGTTTCTACCCCAACTTCTGCGGCAATTTGACAGAATAAATCCCAGAGGGAATTATCATCAGCAACTCCTTGAATCAGGAAATAACTATTAGGTACAGATTTAATGATTTGCATTTGTAAGCGAATCATCGCAGGATTACGCTTAATTGCAGTTTGAGAACTTAGGTAAATAACCGCATCGTTATTAATACCTAAATCTTCTCTTCGCAGGGTAGGAACGGCTATTTCAAAACCATCCACAGCGACAAAAGCATGAGGTAAACACCAGATTTTTTCTTGATAATATTCTTGGGCATTTTCTGGCAATACATAAGGATCCGCTAAAAGATAATCTACTGCGGGTAAACCAGAACCATCAAAACCTAACCAGTTAACTTGAATAGGAGCAGGTTTTAAGGCAATAACTTGGACAACCATTGGTCCAGTACCACTATCTAAGTCCACAAGAATATCGATGTTATCTTCTTTAATTTTGCGGTAGGTTGCTAGGGAATCAGCAGTAGCATGATAGATTTTATCTGCGGGATTAGAAAACCATTGTTTCGTTATTTCATCCACAGGTTGATTCACCATATAAAGGTGAATATCAAACTGTTCACGATTGTGATAATTAATAGTCCAACGACTCAATAAACCCACGGGATGACGTTTTAAGGTTTGGGCAATGTAACCAATTTTAAGTTTTTTATCAGGATTATATTCTCTAGGTTTGTCAAAACTTTCCTCCTGAAAACCCAGCATTTCTTTGTAGGTTTCTTGAAAAAAACTACCAATCTGACTTAAAAGCGGTCGATTCTCTTTCGGGTTATCTTCATAGTAAGAAATCGGGTTCATGACTGTTAGTAAAGCTCCCCGAACTAAGGGATGTATATCTTTAGTCTTTTCTTTTAGAAATTCTTGAATTAAGTGTTTATAATCTTGACAAATACTGGGAATATCATTCCATTTTGAGGCTCGTAAAGAACCGCTAAAGAGGAGCGATTGACTAAACATTTTTAAATCAATTGTTTGACTTTTTTCTTTCAACTTATTGACTAAACTTATTGCTTTTTCATAGTCAGGTACAGCAACATAAAACCAAAATAAATTAACTGCTAAGTACCAATTTTCTGCATAAAGGGGAAGAAAAGCTTCCGCTAAGTCAACGGAATAAGTAGGTTGATATTTCTCAAAAGCAAAGTGTCGGGTGACAGTGATGACGTAATTAAGTAATTCTGGAGAATTGCCAAGATAGGGTAAACTTAACCGAACTAATTCTATGGTATATTCATGAGCGTAAGGTATAACGGCAATTACTACCCGTTCCAATAATTGAGAGTTAACTGAACCCTGGGTAATTAATTCTAGTATTTGCCATTCTTGCAGTTGTTGAGGATCAAATCTATTTAATTTAATTTCAACGAGGGTTAAATGCAGTAAATTATCGAGATAACTAGGATTAATTTCCTGTAGATGTTTACGAATTAACCAACTAATTTCTAGATTTTCTAACTCTAATTGTCGGTTAGCTTCGGTAGTTAAAATATTGCTTAATTCTAGCATCCATGAATCAGTTTCCTGTTCATCTCCTTGAGTGAACACAAATAACCAAGTAGCTTGTGCTTGTTCTTCTTTTGCCTGTAAAAGATAGGATAATCCTAAATACCAATAATGACTAATTTCTGTGGTTTCTTTTTCTATCAGTTCTTCGTAAAACTGACTAACAATATCGTATTGATTGTTTTCTAAAGCGGTTTTAACTTCATTTTGCCAAGACATGATTTAATTCTCCCTGATTAACTTTCACAATAGATTTGCCACATTTGACGATAGGTGCTTTCCACATTTTTAGTAAACTGACGTGCATTCCAAATCGGTGAATTTTTTCTAGATTCGTCTAATTTAGCGATAACTTTGCGTCTCAACTGTTCATCCTTACCTAACTTAATTCCCCAATCGATATACTCCTCATCACTCCAAGCGATACCTTCACTAATTCCCGCATTAACCATTAAAGTATAACTATTTCTCGATGACCATTGTTGACCAACTTTTGTCACCAAAGGAATCCCCATCCACAGCACATCTAAAGTTGTCATTCCTCCCGTAAAAGGATAGGTATCTAAAACCACATCAGCTATTCTTAAATTTGCTCGATAAATTCCTGTGGGATAGAGAGGGAAGATTTTTAATCTCTCATAATTAATTCCTTCTTCCTCGGAAACTTTGAAAAATAATTTTTCTACTGATTTAGCATCACTTAACCCTTGAATACTCAAATAACTATTAGGAACTGCCTTTAAAACTTGTAGCTGAAGTCGAATAGTTTCAGGGTTACGTTTAATCCCCGTTTGTACGGTTAAGTAATTAATTGCATCCTCTGGAATCCCTAAATCATCTCTTCGGAGAGAGGGGTAAGCAACCTCGACACCATCCACACAAATATAGGAATTAGGTAAGCGCCAAATTTTTTCTCGGTAATATTCCTGTGCATCTGCTGGTAAAACGTAATTATCAGCAAGATAGTAATCGATTGCTGGAATTCCTGACGCGTCAAAACCTAACCAAGTTACTTGTATTGGTGCGGGTTTTAGTGCCATGACTTGACAAGTTGTGTTATTAGTGATACTGTCTAAATCTACCAAAATATCAATATTATCTTGACTAATTTTTTCAGCAATTACTTGAGGATCAATCGGTAAGTTATAGCAAGCATTTACCTGATTTTTAAAACAATTTTCAGTGATGAAATCTTCTTTTTGAGATACTAGGTATAACGAGACGTGAAACTCATTATAGTCATGATACTTCATTAACCATCTAGAGATTAATCCAATAGAATGATTATATAAAGTATGGGCAATATAGCCAATTTTTAGAACTTTATTGGTATCCTTAATAGTCGATTTTTGCTGATAATTACAGTTAGAATTATTGCGAACATATTCCTGAAAAAGTTGACCTACACAATTACTAATATAACGGTTTTTTCTTGGGTTATCTTCTAGGTAAACTAGAGGGGATAAAATTGTTAGGTATGGTTTATCCAATAATCTTGGACATTCTCGGTTAGCGATACTTTTTTGCAAGGATTCTGTATATTCTTCAACATCTGCCTTAATATCGACCCAATTACCACTAAATAATTTGACATAAAGAGCAATAAAATCAGCGACAGCTTGAGAAGGCAACCCTTGACAACTTGTTTTTAATTGACTAGCTACTTGGATAGCAGCGGGAAAATCTCGATTATCAAAATAACATTGATAAAGTTCAGCTAACAGATAAATTTGCTCTGGTTCTACTGCTAAACAAGTATTAATAATATCAATAGCCAATGGTTTATTATTCATGGCTAGAGAAGGGACTTTAGCTTCTACTGCTTTGATAAAAGTTTGTCGCTGACAGTTAGATTGAAATATTGCCTCTAAGTAGGGGACAATTTCTGGTATCTGAGAATCGAGAAATTTTTCGAGAACTTCTGCTAATAAACTTGACTCGAGACTCTCGAAATTATTTGTTTTTAACACATCAACAAATAACCAAGCTTTTAACTGCTCTTTCTCGAAATAATTCAAATTAATTGCCAATAAAATAAACCGCAGCAAATTATCAATATTATCGGGACTAATCTCGCGAATATGTCCTCGAATTAACCAACTGGTTTCTAAATTGCCTAACTCTAACTGTCTTCGCGCTTCCCCATCCAAAATATTGACTAAATCTGCTGTCCACAGCATCACCTCCTGTTCATCCCCTTGACTGAGGACGAATAACCATGTGGTTTGTGCTTCTTCTTCCCTAGCTTCCAAAAGATAGGCTAATCCTAAATACCAATAATGACTAATTTCTAGGGGTTCTCTTTCTATCAGTTCTTCGTAAAACTGGCTAACTTGCCAGAAATCCCCTTGGATAATTGCCGGTTCAACTTGGGAATGCCAAGACATAAGTATTTATCGTTAAGTGTCTCTACTAGCGTACCCAAATATAAGCAAAATTTTTCTATATAAGTAAAATTTATCCATCGGTAAGGGGTTGGGTTTTGGGGTGGTCACTGCGTGCGCTTTGCGGGGGGTTTTAGGGTGTTAGGGTTTTGGGGTGTTAGGGTTTTAGTTGAAATTCCCCATTCCCCCATTCCCCCACTTCCCCACCCAGTTTCAACGCGTCCTAGCTTACCATCAATGTCAGCCAAGAGTCATTTTTTTGAAAGATTTTCTAAATAAACCAATAAATCGGCCATAGCTTGAGGATCGGGCTGAAATTTGGGCATGGGCGGAGTTTTACCACTAATTACCTGTTCAATCAGACTAATTCTCGATTTGCGATGGGAAACCTCCTCTAAACTTGGTCCGACGATGCCATCAGCAAACTGACCGTGACAAGCAGCACAGTTAATTTGAAAGATTTCGTAACCGCGACTGACATTACCTGGTCGGGATAACACCTCCTTAATGTAGGGATCCGACATCTTAGCCAGATGAAAAGCGATTAAAAAGGTGCTAATCAGCAAAAAAACCACGATTATAACCATTAAGAATCGATAAAGCCCGAATTTTGGTTTGACTAACTGACTATTCACGAAGGCCGCCGAAGGAAAGGTGAGTTTCTCTTTACATTTTGCAACTTTTTGCCCCAAAATTCCACCGCCGCTGCTAGAGATAGGCAAATGGAGAATAATATAAGACAAAAGTGCATCTTTTTCTAACCCTCTAGCAATGAACCTATTAACCAGACTGGAAGATTGGCCCTATATTATCCTACCTATCACCATCGTCCTCAGTTTCCTGCTGTTGGGATGGCTCGTAGAAAACCGCGTTGTCAGTCAACTTTTATCGATTGCCAGAGAAAAAAACCTGCGTTTCTCGGAAGGGGTTTTACGTTCCCTTCGTGGATTAAGCATACTTTGGTTCGGACTTTTGGGTTTAAATATTGCCCTCTCCCTTCCCAATCTTCCCCTCTTTCCTTACCTAATTCTCCTGAGCAAAAAATTGCTGCTAGTGGCTTTTTTAGCTTCAGCTACTTGGGTTATTGCCCAATTATCCGTGGAAATATTACGATTTTATACCACGGGAGATGATGGCATTTCTTCCCTAACTTCCCTATTTGAATTTCTCGCCAAAGTTCTGATTTTTAGCTGCGGTTTTTTGCTGATTTTAAGCTCGATTGGCATTTCGATAACTCCGATGCTTACTGCCTTTGGTATTGGGGGTGTTTCCCTCGGTTTAGCTCTCCAAAATACCCTAGCTAATTTAATGTCAGGTATTAATATTATCACTTCTAAAAAAGTTAGACCGGGAGATTATATTGAACTGAGAACGGGAGAAGCTGGTTATGTGCGAGATGTGGATTTAAGATGCACAGTAGTCGAAGAAATTACCAATAATCTTTTGGTTATTCCCAATGCTCAGATCATTTCTTCTAGTTTCCGTAACTATAGTTTACCAGATCACTCCCTACTGGTTCCCGTGGAAGTGGGCATTAGTTACGATAGTGACTTAGAAAAAGTCGAAAAAGTTACCCTAGAAGTTATACAAGAAATCACCCAGTTATTGCAACCTCACCTCGGTAACTATAAACCCTTGATCCTTTACCGCAAATTCGATTACTATAGCATTGTGCTAACAGTTTATCTCAAGGTGGTAGAAGAAGAGTTTTTTCAACATCTCACCATTAAACACGAATTTATTAAACTCCTACACCGACGCTATCAGCAAGAAGCAATTAAAATTCCCTATCCAATTCTTTTTCCCTATCCCCCCAGTAATCCCCCTAGTTAACCTCAATTCGCTATCGCAACAAACAATTTAAATGCGCGGACAACTTACAATTGATAATTCTCCTCAAAAAACTTACGAGTCATCGGTTGGGCAACTTCAATACCGTGGCCTTCTCCTAATAATTCTAGGGGTTTTCCTTCCACTTGAATCCAGACTTTGGCATTGGGATCCTCGGTAGTAGTAGTATAGATGATTTGTGCCAAACGACCGATTAACATATCAGGGCCATCATCATTACCAAACTCGCGCGAGAGATTAACCTTAATTCCCGTTTTATCTACTTTTAAATCCAGTAATTTAGTCCCGGAAGGAATAGTAGTCATATCCTGAGGATTACTTGGACCAGCTAATAGAATCTTCAATACTGCTGTTAACTCTTCCTCGCGGCTATCAGCTTTTTGAACGGTAATTTCTTTGCTGACTAATTGATTACCCGTATCGGTCACTTTTAACCAATAAACCTGTCGAGTTTCCCTAATAGGAATAGCTGCAGGAGTTGCTGTCGGACTTGTCTTCACCGGATTCGGAGAAACCGGTTCAACAATTGGTGATTGACTTATCGGCGCCGGAGTAGGAGATTCAATCGGGTTTTCGCTAGTTTTCTGGGAGGAAGATAGGTGATGGACGGCAAACCAAGCAGTGGATCCACCAGCAGTAAATAAAGCGAGGCCAATACCAATCATCCAAGGTAAAGAGATTTTATCACTAGAGCGAGAACTAGGCATAATTCAGTTATCAGTTATCAGTTATCAGTTATCAGTTATCAGTTATCAGTTATCAGTTATCAGTTATCAGTTATCAGTTATCAGTTATCAGTTATCAGTTATCAGTTATCAGTTATCAGTTATCAGTTATCAGTTATCAG